>JAYUXX010000510.1:0-2710 GCA_043752765.1 Saprospiraceae bacterium
ATCACTGTCAGACCTGGTCTTCGCGATAGCTCATAATTAATCTGCGGATTAGGATCAATATAAAATAGTTTAGATCCTTCGGGTGCATACCTCACTAAACTGGCAGCCGGATATACTTGCATGCTACTACCAATTACCATTACAATATCGGCATCCATGATCTCCTCTATAGCACGCTCGAGTAAAGGCACCATCTCTCCAAACCAAACGATATGAGGTCTCATTTGACTGCCATCTGCACAACGTTGTCCTAACAATATATCGCCAGTACATTCTTGAATGATTGAATCATTCAGAGAACTTCTTGACTTCAACAATTCACCATGCAAATGAATTATGTTTTTACTGCCTGCACGCTCATGCATATCATCAACATTTTGAGTGATGATGATTACTTCATGATCTTTCTCAAGTTCAACTAACGACCTGTGCCCCGCATTGGGACTCACGGTTAATAATTGTTTTCTTCTTTCATTATAGAAATCAAGTACGACCTGTGGATTGCGCTGCCAGGCTTCTGGGGTTGCTACATCTTCGATTTTATGGCCCTCCCACAATCCACCCGCATCTCTGAAAGTACGAATTCCACTTTCCGCACTGATTCCCGCTCCAGTAAGTACAACAATCTTAGACATCTTCATCTTCAGTTTCGTCAATCTCTATTTCTTCATTCCGCAGTTCCTCAAATGCATCTCCCATATACTCAACTATATCACTTGCTATCAATGCTTCAAACCCTACATCCTCTGAAGCAAGATCACCCGCTGTAGCATGGATATAAACCCCAAGTAATGACGCAAACTCAGGAGAATATCCCTGACCTAACAATCCCAACAATATGCCCGTCAACACATCACCACTGCCCGCTGTAGCCATTCCCGGATTTCCACGTGTGTTGAAGAATGAAACCCCATTGGACTGGCATACGATGGTAATTCCTCCTTTAAGGATAATATTGATTTTTCGTTTTTGAGCTTCATTTCGTGCAGTACTATAGCGTTGGAAATGATCATCCTGTTCTCCAAATAATCTGTCAAATTCGCCAGGGTGGGGGGTAATGATAGTCCCCTCTGGTAACAAGTCTAACATACCTGGATTTAAGGAAAGTATGTTTAACGCATCTGCATCCCAGACCATTGGTAATTTCTTAATAGTCTTAAGCAAATGAAGAACTCCATTTTGCGTGCGCTCGTCTACACCAAGACCGGGACCTAATCCGATCGCAGTTATTTTTTGATCAATCTCAACACTCGTAAAATGATCTTCATGTTCATCCAATATTACCATTGCTTCAGGTACGGAAAACTGAAGGATAGAATAAAGCTTTTGAGGCACATGAACGGTAAGCAATCCAATCCCGGATCGCATAGCTGCCGCAGATGATAGGACACTCGCGCCCGCCTTTCCAACACTTCCGGCGATAAGTAATCCATGACCGTAATCACCCTTGTGGCTGAACCGACTCCTTTCGGCAAGGAAAGGCAATAAGTAATAATAACGAAGTTCAAAACTGCGAATATCATTCTCCAGTAGAAAGGTATCCGATAACCCTATATCACATATCAATACATCTCCAAAGTAGGGTTCGCTCTCGGGCATCATAAACGCTAGCCGTTGGCATTGAAAGGTTAGCACAAGGTCAGCATAGACCACCTCTCCATCAGGGGTCTTATCCACATACATACCTGATGGCATATCAATGGCGACTGTCAGATTACTTTGTTCGTTGACCCAATTTGCAATATCAAGCCACTTCCCGGTGAGAGGTCGGGTCAACCCTGTACCAAAAATGGCATCAATGATCGTTCCCGACGGACTCAATTCGATTTCTTCCGGGTTCCATTCATCATGGATGTCAAGATGTTCAGGATCTTTTTGAAGAAGCCTTTCGTAATTGATTTTCCACTCGGGAGAATGGTCTCCTTCAAGGTTGACATATACATCAACCAGGTAATCCAGATCTACAAGATGCCTGGCGATGGCAAGTCCATCGGCTCCGTTATTTCCATTCCCGCAAATAATTAATACTTCCTGATCTTCTTCCCCTAACAGTATATCAAGTTTTTGAACAACAGCCATTGCAGCCTGCTCCATTAAGTCAACGGCAAGTATCCCTTTTTCAATCGTGTAGGCTTCCCATGATTTGATCTGGGCTTCATTAAGAATAATCATATCTGACTTTTTAGTCGCCGATCAGGCTCTTTCAAACATAAGCAGTAATTTGATTTAATAGGTTTATGAAGGATTTTATATAGAATCCTGGCAATTATGTCTGATTAAGAGGATCCATCACAGTTTTATTTTTTTACATATCAAAAGAATGAAATCCTTAGGAAAATTATTATCTTTCGATACAATTCATCCCTCTCAGTGCCCTCGAGAACATGAATCCTGCCAACTTAGCCCAACGCCCTTTAAAGACTAATGAAGATTGAGTACAGTTTTTGCTGTATCATCATCGATTGCGCTTACCTTTGATTAGCTTGACATAAACTGCATTGAACCAATGATTTAGGTATTTATTATAATCCAATATAGCAAACCTGAGAATTTGACATGAAACTGAACATATCTATCACAGGAGTAATTTTTTACTTCCTGTCTATCCAATTTATATCTGCCCAGGACATTCATTTGTCCCAATACCACTTTGACCGTCTTATGGTCAATCCCGCCCTTACAGGCATCTTTAACGGTAACCGGCAAGCCG
>JAYUXX010000511.1:0-2708 GCA_043752765.1 Saprospiraceae bacterium
GAAGAAATCTGGTAATTACAGAAACTATTCTTGAAGATTCGCTTCCTGATCATTATCTAGTAAAGTTCCGATTG
Organism: Saprospiraceae bacterium; assembly: GCA_043752765.1. Taxonomy (GTDB): domain Bacteria; phylum Bacteroidota; class Bacteroidia; order Chitinophagales; family Saprospiraceae; genus Opimibacter. The sequence goes on from JAYUXX010000511.1 coordinate 75, forward strand.
AAAGGTATTCGAAATACTGTAAAACATCAATTTAAACCTCAGGAAAAGAATACCACCCGGTGGATTGCGGAGTATGATTATAGTTTTAGGGGACTGATGTGGCTTATATCTTTTAATATGAACGCGGGATTGGAACAACAATCCAAAATGATCATGAGGAATTTTAGAAGTTTCGCCGAGAAATATAGTAGCTAAATAATGTGTTTAGACAGGAGTGATTCGTATTCATATGAGGATGCTTAAACGCTTTTTAATTACATTTTCATAGCTTGATCTTTGCTTTTATAAAACCACCCTTCTTCCAGTTAATCAGATAGTTATACCGGTTAACGTCTGATTAACAGGAAAACAAAGGTCGAATTTCATGCTGCATTGAAAATGTCTTTACTTTTGACATTGATAATAAATCACAACTCTAATTCAAAATCCTGATATGAAACATTTACTTGGAATATTCGCCATTGTCCTTATGGCCACATTTCAGCTAGCCGCACAAGCTACATTTTCTGAAGGCACGCCTTCGACTCCTGCTTCAAAAGCAGTATTGACTTTACAATCTGATGTTGTTGATTACGGTACGATCGATCAGGGTGGAGAATCACTTCGTTTAGCAAAATTTACAAACACAGGTACTGAGCCTCTGATCATATCAGGTGCTAAAGGAAGCTGTGGATGTACAGTTCCAAACTGGCCAAAAGATCCAATTATGCCTGGCGAAACTTCTCAAATTGAAATTCGCTATGATACTAAAAGAGTTGGTGGTATTAACAAAACAATAACTGTTACGTCTAACGATGCAGTTGGAAAACACACGATCCGTGTAATTGGCACAATCAACGCTGTTGCTCAGGAAGAAGGTTTACCAACACAAGATAATATCTTCAAAAAACCTAATTAATCAGGTTATTTGCAGGACAAAAAAGCCCGGATGTCAATGACATTCGGGCTTTTTTTTATTTATAGCTATTCCTCTCAATGTGGTGTCCTGCGATTTGTATTCATTTTCTATTTTGTGAAAAATTGATTAAAACCTATGCTAGTCCTGTTATCCCCATCAAAAAATCTACATAATCAACCTTTGATGGCGCATCACAATAGTTTACCCCGATTGTTTGAAGAAACGAATAAGCTTATAGAGGTCCTAAAAAAACAAACACCCAGATCGCTTCAAAAATTGATGGAAATCAATGATAAGCTTTCGAACCTAAATGTAGAACGATATCACCAATTTGCCTGGCCGCACACACTCGAGAATGCCACGACTGCCTTGCATACCTTTCGAGGGGAAGTTTACCTTGGATTAGAAGCCAAATCTATGAGCCAGTCCGTGGCAAACGAGGCGGACAAGCGAATACGGATCTTATCTGGTTTATATGGACTTCTTCGTCCTTTGGATTTAATTCAGCCTTATCGCCTCGAAATGGGAATCGATTTAAAGGTGGGGAAAAGTAAAAATCTTTATACGTTTTGGGGAAGTAAAATCACCGAGTTGTTAAATGAAGATTTGGCGGTTACAAAATCCAAAGAGATTATTAATCTGGCTTCCCAAGAATATAGTCTGGCTATTCAACCTCAAATATTAAATGCACCTGTAATTCAGATTAATTTTTTGGAAAATCGAAATGGGAAACTTCAATTCCTTTCGTATAATGCCAAACGGTCCAGAGGTTGGATGGCACGTTATATTATTGAGCATAAGGTTAAAAAGAGTAGTGATTTACGGGCGTTTGATTCAGAAGGTTATGGTTACCGTGAGGATTTGTCAGAGGCTCAGAAGATGGTTTTCGTTAGATAATGAGCATCACTGACCAATCGAGGTCTGGCAGATTGGGACTTTAACATACATTTCCACAAATCTTAATCGTTGTTGCAAAATGAATCCAGCTCCATGCTCGTATATCCACTCTGAGTTGCAGTCCCTCCGGGAAATAGACTTTGCTAAAAACAATCCTTCGAAGACGTAAATGAGATGAAAGGAGAGAATTAGAAGAAAATCAATTGAATCATACTTATATCAAAAATGACCTGGACACAGTAGTTCAGGAAAGAGATAACCGCACCACTTTACTTCGTGAATTGGTAATGAGAGGAAATTTCTGCCTTCCCGAAGATCAACGAGATCTTGAGTGGTTTGAACTTGGAACTTATTGGAACAAAAGTGTTGACTTTTTCGAAAGAATTAACAAGGATTTGAAATTAGGTGTCGAACCACCAATTTAGGGCTCGGGTTGAAGCTTTAAAGTTCCTGCTTACCTTAATTGTGCTTAGAGAGTAAATCCACTTGATGGATTGCTTAGCCTATCATCTTAGGTCTAATATTATGTTTCATTGACAGATAATTTCCTTAGGATGCTTATACTCTAATTCGTAGCCCAAAGCCTGTGGTCCATTCTTGCTTGAGAATTAAAAAGCACCTTATTGGTATTAGAAGAATTGATCAAACTTCCACCATTTAATCTTTTCTTGAGAGTTTAGTGATGCACCTGAGTATTCGTAGAAGTATTAGGTATACTTAAGTTACATTTAACCATGAAAAGATTATTGCTGCCGGCAATCCTCTTCGTATGCTGGTCAATTTTCCTTAGTGTTGATATCCCTGTTGGCGAAAACTTTCTGCCTGCCCTCGGTCGCTTT
>JAYUXX010000512.1:0-2707 GCA_043752765.1 Saprospiraceae bacterium
TTTGAAAGAGTTGATCAAGCCTTTCAACGCGAAAAGCAAATACAAGGCTGGAGCCACAAAAAGAAAAAAGCTTTAATAGCATCTGATCTCAATTCCTTGCACAAGTTATCGGAATGCAAAAATGAATCACATGCAAATAGCATTTATTCCCACAATGAAGACCTATGAAAAATTCCTGTTGTCCAGGCATAAAGCTGTTGGTCGTTGAGCGTCAGTCGAAACGACCATGAGTTAAATCTGTTGGTCGCTGAGATCAGTCGATACGACCTCGTATTACAAATTCCGTTCTTCGATTTTGTTTCCGTCCTATCTCCGTATCGTTAGTTGCTATAGGTTGCTTTTTTCCATGACCCACATAGGAAAGTCGGTCCGCCATAATCCCCCTGTCGATAAGATATTGATATACGGATCTTGCCCTCTCTGAACTCAGCTGCAGATTATAATCATCAGTCCCTACATTATCTGTATGACCTCTGATCTCGATTTTCATCTGCTCATTCTTTCGAAGCGTCCAAAGTAATTTATTGAGTTCGGTTTCCGAATTAGAAAGCAATTTAGCGGAAGCAGTTTCAAAAAATATATTTTGTAACACCATAGGTTTGTCTATCACCTCCGTCAAAGCATTCATTCCGATATCCAATCTTCTGATGGATGATGTATCCTCAGAAAGATTAGAAGAATGCATGATATATCCTTCGGCAGAAGCAATCAGGCCATAGGATTTGTTTTGGTCGAGAGACATTGTAATATTCCCATTCTCATCGCCCCATTGGGATGCCCGAATCGTATCGCCACCATTCACATCAAACAATTCAAGTTGCGCTCTGATTGGTTTTTTAGTGGTCTGATCTATAACACGCACGTACAAAACCTGAACGGATGTAGAGCGAAAGGGGATAGGTAATTCAAATTCAAATAATTCATTTTTACGGTCTGTTGTTAATCGCGTTATCAAAGCGCGTTTACCGTTTGGATGTACAGCCAGAGCCCCTTCATCAGATCCACTATTGATCGGCGATCTCATATTTTCAGCTTGTTTCCATTTCCCGTTGATATCCTGATGAGCAATGTAGAGATCATATCCACCCAATCCTTCTTTACCGTCACGCATCAAATACATTGTCCGGCCGTCAAAGTGAATAAATGGGCTTGATTCGTTATTTGCCGTATTAATGCCTGGTCCAACATTAATAGGCTTAGACCATTTGCCTCTTGATTCTTCTCGAACCATCCAGATATCACTTCCCCCAGAGCCACCTGGCCGGGTGCTTGTGAAATAAATAGACAAACCATCGAGCCCGAAAGCAGGCTGACTATCCCAACTTGGACTATTGAATCCAGACCCCATATTGACAGGTGTTGACCATTCACCACCTTTCAGGACAGATAAATAGAGATCACAACTTCCCAACCCATCAGGACGATCACACGAGGTAAAAACCAAATACTTTCCATCAGGCGAGATGGCATGGCCGCCTTCGTTATTTGGAGTGTTGAACGGAAATTCTTCAACCATTTTTAGCTTACCCGAATTAAAGCGACCAAGAAATAAATCTTCCTGATTGTCAACAAGGCGTGTAAAAATAATTTCCTGTCCATCGATTGTCCAGCGGCCCATTGCTTCATGTCCCTCCGTATTAATTCCTTCTGAAAGAGGCGCCAACTTTATGGAGTAATCTGATTTAAATAACCGTGACTTTTCTTCGAGTGCCTTAAGACTCGCTGTAGCTCGTTGTGCTAAACCTTGCTGATGTATTCCTTTTTCGATTATAACACGATACGCTTTAAGTGATTTTTCAAATTCACCTGTTTCTTCGTAAAGGCGGCCGAGAGTGTACAATTGTGGTATTTGCGAAAGGGTATCAATAGCTAGAGATTCCTCCAGAGTTTTAACCGACTCTTTCTTCATGCCTTGTTCATAAAAGAGCCTGCTCAGATGTTGTCTTGGCTCTGTCCATGTTGGATACTTAATGATAAGCTCACTTATTTCTGCAATCGATTTTTCCGCATTTCCCACAGCAGCACTCGAAACCGCGGCAGTGAGAGCTTTCGCAGATTTTTCAGGAATTTTTGGAGGAACATAAACACCCTGTCCAATACATGGCAGTATCAATTGAAGGAATATGATAGAAAACAAAAGTCTTTGCATGTTTCTATTTTCGATAGAATCCTTTATAACGAAAATGCAGACTATGGAGTTGTGAGTGGTTCGTTAATATCTGCTTTGACTCCTCATGTGGGTGTAGAAATGCACAACTGACAATCTTTATGAAAGTAAAGATTTCACTACAAGAGAAATTGCCTTCCCATCTGCTTTCCCTGCAAAGTCTTTAGAGGCTTCTGCCATCACACGTCCCATGTCCTTCATGCTGGAAGCTCCAAGTCGACTAATAATCATAGACACTGCATCCTTTAATTCTGCTTCACTCAACTGTTGAGGTAAATATTTCATGATAATTGCTATCTCTTCGCGCTCGACAACGGCGAGATCTTCACGTCCTTGCTTTTCATAAATATCGCAAGAGTCCTGCCTTTGCTTGATCAGCTTCTGGAGAAGTGCAATCTGTTTTTCTTCGTTCAATTCTTCTGCAGCTCCGGACGTATTGTATATCAGGATAGCAGATTTGATCGCACGTATTCCGCGTAATGCAACCTGGTCCTTGGCTTTCATTGCATTTTTGAGATTCTCATTGATCGTTGACTCGAA
>JAYUXX010000513.1:0-2704 GCA_043752765.1 Saprospiraceae bacterium
GCTTTAAACCACGCATTGATTTTATCATTTTGACTTACGAGATATAGAAGTACAGCTAACCACAAATTTCCAACCAGTACATCGATCACTACCATCGCACCAAAAAGATCATTCGATACCTGAAAGATTTCTTTGACTGCAGTTTGATTAGCACCACCGCCGATCCAACTGGCCGCTACAGTGCCAAGACCCTTCCAAAGATCATCAGGAGGTACCGTCACTAAATTTGGAAACAATGCATACGTAATCAATACAGCCAATGGTGCCGCAAGCATAACACCAAACGTCGAAGTGAAAAACATGATCAATGCTTTCGGTCCTAATCCCAGGATGGATTTAAGATCCACTCCCAGGCAAAACAAGATTAAACTGGCAGGTAATAAATAACGCGTAGCAATAAAATACAATTTGCTCTCGACCCCCGAAATAATTCCCAAAGGCCAATTCAATAAAGCAGGAATAAAATAGCAAAGAAGTATTGCAGGGATGTATTTGTATACCTTTTTCCAGGTGGGATGCTCCGAATTGGACGTATAAAAAACAACTGCCAATATGACAATTAATATCCCCAGTACTACAGCATCATTGGTGATCAAAGGAGTCATAAATCTATGGTTGTTTCTTACACTTCGGGGAAGATAAGGTTTTGATCTGTGGTGTGCTTTGATCATCCCTTCCTGCCCGTGATAAAAGATGATGTAATATTTGTTGTGTTAATTTGCATATCCAACCTAGTTGAAAACATGTCCCAGGCGAAAACCCGATATACCTGTTCCAATTGTAGTGCAACCTTTTCCAAATGGATGGGGAGATGCACTCAATGCAATGAATGGGAAACCCTCATAGAAGAAATCATTCCCTCAAAATCTTCTTCAATCGTTTCTAAAAAGGAAAATGAAGAGAAATCGATTCCAACATTACTTTCTGAAATTATTATCGAAACAGAAATGCGGATCGGTATTCATGATCCTGAACTCTCACGAGTTTTAGGAGGAGGTATTGTACCGGGTTCAGTTATTCTGATGGCAGGCGAACCAGGCGCAGGAAAATCTACTTTATTACTCCAGATGGCACTTGATCCTACGTTGAAGGTGCTCTACATCTCGGGTGAAGAAAGTCCGTCGCAAATTAAAATGAGAGCTCAGCGACTTGGTATTAAAGGGGATCATTGCCACATCATGGCCGAGACGGATGTGAATCACATCATAGCCGCCATCCAGGAGATTCAATCCGGAGTTGTCGTGATCGATTCTATTCAGACCATGTACTCACCTGACCTTGAATCTGTTCCCGGATCAGTCAGCCAGATCAGAGAATGCAGCTATCGATTACAACAATTAAGTAAGCATACCGGAATTACAATTTTTCTCGTTGGGCACATAACAAAGGAAGGTGATATCGCCGGTCCAAAGTTGATGGAACATATTGTAGACGTTGTCCTCAATCTCGAAGGCGACAGACAATACAATTTCCGTTTGTTGCGATGTGTCAAAAACAGATTTGGATCCACGAGAGAAATCGGTATCTATGAAATGAAAGGGGAGGGACTCGTACCCGTTGACAATCCATCCGAATGGTTGATACCTGCTGATCATGTCCATCGTGTATCAGGCTCCTGTATTGCACTAGTCACGGAAGGTTTTCGTCCCTTCCTCATTGAAACGCAAGCATTGGTAAGTACCGCTGTGTATGGAACAGCGCAGCGATCAACTAGTGGCTATGATACGCGGCGACTTCATTTAATGTTGGCAGTGTTAGAAAAGAGATGCGGTTTTTTCTTTGGCAACCAGGATGTATTTCTCAATGTCGCAGGAGGTTTAAAAGTAAGCGAACCAGCTATCGACCTGGCGCTTGCGGTTGCATTGGTTTCGTCCCTGCAGGATATTCCAGTTCCAAGAGATGTTTGCTTTACCGGAGAAGTAGGGTTGTCGGGTGAAATTCGTCCTGTCCAACAATTAGATAAACGAATTGCAGAGGCTACAAGATTAGGTTATAAGAAGATCTATGTTCCCGCAGGAAGCCAACTCGAAAACTCTTCAAAAAATGCATCGGTTGTGCAAGTAAGGTTGCTAAGGGAATTGTTTGAAATTGTATTTGGCTAGGCAGAAAAATGTCATTGTGTTTTTTAAAAAAATGACAGCTCCAATCAAATACGAATCCCCATTTTTATTCCACCGGTAAAAGCCGGCTTCCAAATGGTAAAGGCATATTTATAATGATTTCTAAGTCGAGTGGTAAGTGGCTTTACATCATTTAGGATCAACGGGTTTTCAATATCGCTATACCATCTTTCGATTCGTCGTATACCAAATCCTCCGGAAAATTCGATACTGAATCGATTACCGATAAAGATTTCATATCCATTTTCTAAAAACAAGCTTATGCGGGAACGGTGAAATCTGGCTCTGTCATAGAGCACAGCCTGATTAGTCTTTATCGTATAAAACACATCATCCGTGATAAATGCACTGGCTTCATCGAATTGGATTTGAGGGCCAAAAAAATACTCACCGGATGAGGAAGTCTTCGTCTTTTTTAACCCGGCTTTCATTCCCCAATAATCATAGGCTCCATCATAGTATCTCGGAAAGATTTCCGCCGATAAAAAGTCCCAACCAAAATGAAAGGACGTCCATACGCTTAAGTCATTGAATTTTTGTTCCACTCCGATTCCAAATCGAGGGAAGATATACGCCAGTTCTGT
>JAYUXX010000514.1:0-32983 GCA_043752765.1 Saprospiraceae bacterium
ATTGCTGTTATTGCTATTGTCTTGAGAATTATTCAGGGCAGAAAACCAATTGCATAAATTTTATTCTTTAACCATTTAAATAAACATAATCATGAGTACCTCAAAAGTGCTATTAGGAGTTGTTATAGGCCTGGCTGCAGGAGCTATGGCTGGTGTTTTGATGGCCCCGGATAGTGGCACCAATACACGCAAAAAAGTATCCACAAAAGGTCAAGGTATGGTCGATGATCTGAAAGACAAATTCAACGACTTTTTGGATGGCTTTATGGGACACGTCGAAACTGTGAAAGATGATGCGCATGACATGGCAGAACGTGCGAAATCCAAAATTGGTGAAACGGTAAAAAAAGTAGGAAACTACAATTCATAATACCAGACATGATCAATCGGGCGTGGGTTATATGGCCCGGTCCAGTTGATCGAGAATATACAGTAACTTAATTTTTAATGTTACCGTATTTGCAAGGTTACTCCGAAACTTTATTTTGTGTGAAGGTTAATTTACCTTCACACCTTACCTATTATAAGATATTAAACGAATTGTCTTTCAATACGACATTTTATAGTTATTGATATTATCACGTTTAAAAGTTTTCATACATGCAGGTCAATAACGGATTGCTTGACGAAGTCAAGGAGATTGTCGAAGATGGGAAAGAAACCATTAATGAGCGTAAAGAATTGATTGAAGATCTTTTTGAAAAAGCAGAAGAGTATGTAAAAACAAATATTGAGATAGCTAAGTTAAAAGCCACAGATAAAGTAGCATCTATCGTTTCTTCATTAGTCGCAAAAATGGCGATTCTCATTTCAGTTTTCTTTTTTCTGCTGATGTTGAATATAGGTATTGCCTTTTGGCTCGGAGTATTACTTGGTCAAACCCATTATGGTTTTATGGTTGTCGCCAGCTTCTATGCCATCCTTGTTTTGTTTTTATATATTTTCCGTGATAAATTGATTAAAACCCCAATCAATAATTCCATTATTTTGCAAATGCTTAAATAATAGCCATGGACACTCTTAATCCTAACGACTCGCTGAATCTTCAAATTTCTATGCTCGAACAAAAACGCGCAGCGGAATTCAGAAAACTTAAAGAGCAATTGCATGAAACCGGAAAAAGCCTAAAGCCTGCCAATCTTATTAAAGGAGCACTCCGCGATATCACGGGATCGAGTCAGGTCAAATCAGTTTTGATTAAAGCAGGCATAGGTCTTGTTTTAGGTTTTGCCGCTCAAAAACTTATAGCAAGTCGGAAAGAAAGTAAAAAGACCCGGATTGCTGGAAATATTCTACAATACGGCATCACTATGTTAGCGGCCAATCGTCCCAGCTTTATTCAATCAGCAGGAGTGTTTGTAGCCCGGAATATCTTTGAAGCAATTAAGAAACGCAGACAAAGACGTATCCAGCTCAGGAATATCGAATAACATTTGTGAGAAATTATTACTTTGGCATCCACATCCAGACTGAAAAACAGGAGATAGTGGACTGTCAGAAATATAATGAAATCTTCCAGTAAAAGCTCGACTCCCCTTTCTAAAAAGCGGAAAAATAGAAGATTATTAAGAGTAGGAGTTGCAATAGTGGTTATCATTCTTGCAGTGCGCCTTATTCTTCCATATTGGATTTTAGGGTATGTCAATAAAAGCTTAGCGAATATCAATGGTTATTTTGGTCACGTAGACGATATTGATCTATCCTTATATCGCGGTGCATACCAGGTTGATAGTATCTACATCAACAAATTGGATACAACGAATCAAAAACAAACTCCATTTTTCTCCTCACCGCGAACGGAAATTTCCATTGAATGGAAATCACTATTGAAAGGAGAAATTGTCAGCGAACTTGATTTATACAGTCCTGACTTACGTTTTACCGCCGGAAAGTCTGAACCAGATCAACTCGAAAAGGATACGAATGATTTCAGGACGATGCTTAAGACATTTACTCCTCTTAAAGTAAATCGGGTGGAGGTCTTTGATGGGACAATTCAATTTGTGGACAACACCTCTTCTCCCAAAGTAGATATCCAATTAGATAATGCACATATCCTTGCAAAAAATCTTCATAATGTGGTTGATACAGCCCTGCTCCCGGCTAACGTCAAAGCCACTGCTAACCTCTATGGCGGAACGATGTCATTCAATATGCGCATCAATGCATTGGCGGATCACCCAACTTATGATATGAATGCAGAAGTCAAAAATGCTAATCTGGTAGGAGTAAATGATTTCTTGAAAGCGTACGCAAATTTCGATGTGAATAAAGGAACGTTGGGCCTTTACATGGAAATTGCTGCCAAAGACAGGAAATTTATTGGGTACGTAAAGCCCGTAATTGAGGATTTAGATGTAGTCGGTCCTGAAGACAGAAAAGATAGTGTGTTTAGGAAACTTTGGGAGGGTTTGGTAGGAATAGCAGGCGACTTGGTTACAAACCCCAAGACTGATCAGATTGCCACTAAAATTCCTTTGGTTGGAGAATATGGAGAAAGTAGAGTTGGTACATGGTATGCTATAGGGTCTGCTTTACGTAACGCATTTATTCAGGCCATTTATCCAACACTGGACAACCAGGTATCTATCAATACTGTATCCGCTATAGATCGTAAGGATGGAAATAAAGAGGGGTTATTTAAAAAAATATTCCCTAAATCCGGAACCAAAAAGGATAACAAGAAAGATAAGTAGCTTGCATATTCATACCGAAAGCCCATGCTGATAAAACTAAAGGACACTTCGAAAGTATTTAAGACCGCATTAAAAAAATGGTTTTCAAGAGATCCCTTCCGTGAAAGCTCGGTGATTGCATTCAATGCTATTTTCTCCTTACCCGGATTGATGGTTGTTTTTGTTACGCTTGCAGGCTACTTTTTTGGTCCTGAAATTGTGAACAAGCGAATTCATGACACAGTAGGAGGCGCAATGGGCCTGGATACGGCGGACCAAATTCAGGAAATGATCGTTCATGCCATGACCAGTAAAGATTCGATTTGGGCAACGATTATTGGGATTGCAACGATTCTATTGGGGGCAACGGGTGTATTTGTTCAATTGCAAAAATCACTCAACATCATATGGGAAGTGGAAGCGACTGTTAAAAAATCTGGCATCTGGAACCTGATTAAACTTCGATTATTTTCCTTCGGTTTGATTATTTCGATAGCATTCCTTCTCTTAATGTCTTTGGCACTTTCCGCAATTTTAGCTGCAGCCGGCTCTTACATAAAACAACATTGGAGTGAATCCATTATGTGGTTATTCAATATTCTAAACAGCCTGACTTCATTAATTGTCATTACGGTTTTGTTTGCCATGATGTTTAAGTTTTTACCGGATGCAAAAATTAAATGGAAAGGAGTATGGGTGGGAGCCTTTGTGACAGCCTTATTATTCACTTTAGGTAAAACATTGCTTGGTCTTTATTTCGGAAAAGCTCAACCCGGTTCAGGTTATGGGGCTGCTGGTTCCATCATTCTTATTTTATTGTGGACATCTTATTCTTCGATGATCCTCTTTTTTGGTGCAGAGTTTACGAAGGCATATTCCAATCGCCATTTTGGTAATGTGCCAGCTAACGAAGTAGCCGTTAAAGCTAAAGACAGAGAAGCGTAGATGTGAATTGTGAATTGTGAGCTCAGAAAAATTGGAAATCCAAAATCCAAAATCCTAATTATGCCGTTGTTCGGAGCTTTCTCCAACAACCCGTGGAATACCCAGACTTGGCATGCAGCGACGAATGTGGTGAGCGTATAAATCCAAAATCCAAAATCCTAATTTTGCCGTTGTTCGGAGTTTTCTCCAACAACCCGTGGAATATCCAGACTTGACATGCAGTGACGAATGTGGTGAGCTTATAAAATCTAAAATCTAAAATCCAAAATCCAAAATTTAAAATTTAAAATTAATGTTGTGTTTTATCAATTGCTGCGTCACCTACATCCCCGGGGTTCATAACCTGGTATCCGATTGGTTTAAATGAATAGTTATTAGACATTTCGGCAGAGCATGCTGTAAGTCCGATAATCAAATCCATGGCTGCCTCTATGATAATATAATCTCCTGCTTTACTCTGAGGAGCCAGAACGCGAATAATCCCCGTGTCACTATCAATGGCTACATACATGAAAATATTAAAGCTTGTATGAATTTGATCCGGACTTATATTATGCGGTACTAAGGCTTCAGAAAGGTTTCCAAAACAACCTCGATGTTGATTCGTATACCCATACATGATCCGAAAAGTATCCGCACTACAGGGTGTTAGTAAAAAATCGTGTCGTCCTACAGTATCCTCGATGATATTAAACATGACATTACTGCGATTGGAGTAAAAAGGATGCCCCACGGTCAGATAAATCGTTTCTGCATAATCGATTGTTCTTCCCGAAGACAGATACTCGGCAGTGTCATGTTCAGAATAACAAATAAAGTCAGCGACCTGCTCGCCTTCAAGGTCTAAAATTTTAAGTCGTTCTCCCTGTTTAAGAATAAACGAAATGCCGCTACGTGGAGGGATAATCTGGATAGGATGCATGTTTGGCTTTTAAAGGGCACTTCCAATCTTGTTCATACTGGCGGCCGCTATATTGAAATACTTCCGGAGAGTTTCCAAAATCAGATAACATTGGATTAATTGAACCCGAAAAAAGCATATCCCTTTTCCGGACTACTTGTTGCATTTTGGAATAATGATTTTCTCCCCGCAATTTTTCAAACTGAGCATGGGGATTGAATACTAGTGTTGGATACCTAAACTGTCTTGCTTTGCGATTGCTCTCAGGATGTAAGCCAATGATGTAGAACGCTTCAGCTTTTATACTAAAACTAAATTGTGGTGATGATGAATCCGAGCTTACACGTGGATCATAGGAATAGTGTATAGCATCGAGATCGGACACTGCTTGCAATCGTTGCCACAACAGAACTTCAAATATTTCTTCAGACATGATTTTTGGCTCTCTGAAGATTATAGCAGTGCTGTGATATCCGTCCGCGAAACCTCTATAGTCGTCAACGAACGCATAAAGGAAATGAAGAATTTCTGCATCGTTGTTTGGGCAAGCCATGTGATCAGCGACTAAACAGCTAACAGAATTTTTAATAGCCGCTTCATGTGCGGCTACACAAGGAAATGTTTTTTGTTTTAGATGGTCCAGATACTCCTGGACGATTGCCTGATTGCTATTTGACATTTTGCGATTCTGAATAGGGTATCATGAAAATGACTGAATGGGTTTGAGAGTTAAATTAACTTTATTTGCTGTTTGACTTTCATGATCAAATGTAAATGCCTGATCAAGTTTTTTTAATTTCCGAAAATGGCTAATTGCTGACTTGAAAAAAGCAGTACCCTTCTTATGGGACCACCTGGGATATCCATGTTCATGATTGTGGGTAGATATTGTATTGAGAACTTTCCAGTGATCCAGTAATATCTTGCAAGCTTTCCACAGCGTATTGCCATCGCCGTAAACATGGTGTGGTTCGCCACCACATCCATTGAACTCAAGAATTTTAAAATTCTTTCCTGCTTTCAGGTCCTCTACGGATTTGCAACGGATATCATATCGCCCAAAAAAAAGTCCATCTGCATAATGACTGATCGTATCGAATACCTGGAGAAGTTGATCGTCTTTATACTCAGCAAGACTAACAAGTTTTCCACCGCGGCTTAGATTTAATGCATAGGACAAACAATATCGTTCACCCTCTCCCAAAACATCCGATAAGCGATTTGCATGTTTTGCTTTCATCTCCTCCAGTCTGAACTGTACACGAGGATATTGAACGATGAGATCCCATATCGTGCTTTCACCATCACCCGTCACCTCCATTAATTCCTTCCTGAGAAATCCTGTTATGTTGCCTTTTGCTTCATAAGGAAACCGATAATAGAAAACACTCACCTCCATTGGATATGTTATTAATTCCTGCAAAATATAATCAACAGGCATAAACGAATGATACTGTCGCAATTGATCAAGCGTCTCAATTTTACGAAACATCAAACCCATCAATCCTGAATTAGGTTTGACGGCAACGGGAAACTCCAGTCCCATCTCATCCATCATGCGAACAATTTCTGTCAGAGATAAGGAAGGATTTATAAAGATGCTATCGGGATACGAACCCGCAGGTAGTCTCGCATAAACTTCTTGTTTCGTTTCGCCCAGATACCCACCAAATGTAATAGCAGGATTAGAAGATGTGTAAAACCAGAAACTTCTCGCTTTGGCACAGTACCATAACCACACAGGTCCTATGAGAATATACTTTGCAAACCAGTGCCAGGATTCCCAGTGGGTGATGTAATAGTATACCTTCCTCAACATCCGATGTTTGCTAGAACAATTTAGTAATTTAAAATTTAGTCAGATAGGTTTATGGTGGCTCTTATCATCACTAATCTAACCGTGACAAATGATCGTCACTTATATTTTAATTGCAATATTATCCCTAGAGAATTTAAGGAATATAAAGACACCAACAAATTAGAAGGCCTGTGATACTATGATAGCAAAGGTCTTTTTAATCTGGTTCACTTCTCGGACTCTGTATAGACCGGAAGATCCCGATTTGCAGGCCCATTGATGACAACGCCTTCTGTCGTAAACCTGCTACCATGCCAAGGACAATCCCAGGTCTTCTCATCTGCATTCCACGATAACATAGCTTTCAAGTGTGTACACCTTGCGGATACAATATGGAATTCTCCATTTTCATCCTTGTATACGCCACATTTATGCCCATCAACGTGCGTGATTTTAGCTTCACCATTTCTAATATCAGCAAGCTCTTTTACCCGGTCATCCTGAGGTGTTCCTTTCACAAGCGCCAAAACTCCACGAATCAGATCTTTGAAAAACACATCACCCGTTTTGACTGTGATGCGTGAGGGCTTATAGATTTCCTCCCAAGCACACTTTTTCCCTAAAATCATATCCGTAATGAGAATACCACCTATTGTACAATGTGTCATTCCGGTACCCGAATCACCTGTAATGATGTATACATTGTCCCTGTCCAATGGATTTCTTCCTATAAAAGCAAGACCATCCACAGGCTCCATCACTTGTCCCGACCAACGATAGCGTATTTCTTCAATCGGGAAATGAGCCCTGGTCCATTCCTCCAAACGTGCATACCGATCTTCTTCGCTTACTTCATCAGGTGATATATCGCCGGTCGGATGATCTTCACCACCACTCAGCAACAGATCATAGTCTTCGTTGTAACTATGTAATCGAATATAGTGATAAGGCGCGTGAGCTTTATCCTCATCAAAGTCACCGGTATCCCACCACAGAGCCTTAGGTAATACGTCTTTTTTAACAAGTCCTGCAATGACATAAGTGCGAAACGCAGTTTGTTTTAAGTGGATAGCAACCAGATTATTTACAGGTGTATTTGTAGCTACTACTACATGATTTGCCTTAACGGTATATCCTTCACTCGTCGTTATACCTTCATAATTTATCTCAGCCGCATGAGTTTGGGTGTATATCCTTCCTCCTTTTTTCTCTATAGCATTGCATAAGGCTTGTATGTACAACAACGGATGGAATTGGGCCTGATTCAGAAATTCAAGACAATCTCCGGGCGCATTTTTAATCCCGGGGATATGACTTAGATGGTTTACTTCAACACCTGCTCTTCGGGCAGCTTCAAACTCTTCCATCAGGGCGTCTTCCTGATCAGAGGGATGCCGAAAGAGATAACCACTTACGCGTTCAAAATGACAATCAATCTGTTCCCGGGCAACTGTTTCTTCTACAAATTGAATCGCAGCTTTGTGACTATCTGCAATTAATCTGGTTTCTTCTTCACCATACAATTTTTCAAGATCAGTATACCTTTCATCCAGGGCTGTTACCAGTTGTGCTGTGGTTCGTCCCGTCTCCCCACTGCCTATCGTACCGTCTTCAATCAAAGCAACTTTTTTGCCTTCCTGAGATAAACAGTATGCTACACTTACTCCTGCTAACCCTCCGCCAATAATGACTACATCAGCATGTATGTTCGCTTTCAGCTTTTCCCGTTCGTGGCTGACAGGAGCGGAATCAAGCCAATAACTAATGTTTTTGCCGGAAGTGTCTATACCAGAAGAAGTAGCATTTACAGATTTCATCTAATGAGTTGTTGTGGAAAAATTTATAACAGAAAGCAATAGAATAAAGCCATCTCAAATGCCACTCACAAGTGGCTAAGGTTATTTGCAAAGGTGGTCTCTTATACCATTCATTGTGTTATACAATTTTTCGAATGTGTTACACAACTTCACGGCTTAAATAACCTTGGTAACGCAACACTGTCAGTGCATACTATTGTCATCATTGCAATAATGGGCTTAGCCATTTTTCAACTTCCTTAATAGACATCCCTTTGCGATGAGCATAATCCTCTACCTGGTCTTTATCAATTCCCGTAACAGGAAAATATTTGCTATCAGAATGTGAAAAATACCATCCACTCACGCTTGCAGCCGGATACATCGCCATGCTTTCCGTGAGTATAATTCCAGCTTGTCCATTTACCTGTAATAGATCAAACAACAAAGTTTTCTCTGTATGATCGGGACATGCAGGATAGCCAGGGGCTGGACGTATACCCCGGTACTCCTCTGCCACCAAAGACTCTGGAGATAATATTTCTTCAGGCGAATAAGCCCACCATTCCGTTCGCATACGTTGGTGCATCCGCTCAGCAAACGCTTCAGCGAAACGATCCGCCAGGGATTTGAGAAGTATAGCTCCAAAGTCATCCTTCACAGATTCAAACTCCTTGACTTTCTTTTCAATCTCAAGGCCGGCAGTCACAGCGAAAGCACCCACATAATCAGTTTTATGACTGGATAGCGGCGCTATAAAATCCGATAAGCAATAATTAAACAGTCCGGATGCCTTGGCTACCTGTTGTCGCAAATGATGTACGCGCATCAAAATCTCTTTTTTGCTTTCATCTGCATAGATGAGTATATCATCCATGTCGCTGTTAGCTGGAAATAATCCAATCACTGCATTTGCAGTAATCCATTTTTCAGCTATGATTTTATCCAACATATCCTGTGCATCATTCCACAATTGTGTCGCTTCTTTTCCTACCACAGGATCTTTTAAAATCTGGGGATAGCGACCCGACAACTGCCAGCTTTGAAAGAAAGGAGTCCAATCAATAAATTGACGGAGTTCACCGAGATCGTAATCGTTTAATGACCACGTTCCTGTCCTCATTGGCTTCGGTGGAGTATAACTCTCCCAATCAGGAATAAAACGATTGGCACGCGCTGCGGAGAGTGTTATAAAACGTTTGGCATTTTTTCCCTCACGTGCAATTCGCATTTGTGAATAACTGCTCCGAGTTTCATCAAGAAAAGCCGCACGTCTTACTTTATCTTCTGACAACAGCGTAGACGCAACACCCACACATTTTGAAGCATCCAATACATGAATTACAGGTCCTTTCGCATAACGCGGTTCTATTTTCAGCGCGGTATGCAAGCGTGAAGTAGTAGCACCACCAATTAATAAAGGCAAGACAAATCCTTCCCTTTCCATTTCAGAAGCCACATGTACCATCTCATCAAGTGAAGGTGTGATCAGTCCACTTAAACCAATGATGTCAACTTTTTCTTCACGTGCTATCCGAAGTATTTTCTCGGCGGGCACCATGACACCAAGATCTATGATATCATAGTTATTGCACGCAAGTACAACACCCACTATATTTTTTCCTATATCGTGTACGTCTCCCTTGACCGTAGCCATTAGGATTTTTCCTTTTGACGTTTGTTCACCCAATCTTTTATCCGCTTCCAAAAAAGGTGTGAGATAAGCAACCGCTGTCTTCATCACACGTGCACTCTTCACAACTTGTGGAAGAAACATTTTGCCGGCACCGAATAATTCACCCACAACATTCATCCCATCCATCAGTGGACCTTCAATCACTTCCAGAGGGCGGGCAAACAATAGGCGAGCCTCCTCTGTATCCTGTTCTACATATTCTGTGATACCACGAACTAAAGCATGTTTAAGTCGCTCATGTACACTTTCCTCACGCCACGCCTGTTCTCGTTGTATAATTTTTCCTTTGGTTTTCACCTCTTCAGCATACGTCGTCAATGACTCCGTTGCATCAGGGTGGATGTTGAAAATGACATCTTCAACCAGTTTCAACAATATGGGATCAACTTCCTCATAGACTTCGATCATACCTGCATTGACAATCCCCATATCCATTCCCGCACGAATAGCATGGTAGAGGAATGAAGCATGCATTGCCTCACGCACTGCATTATTGCCCCGATAGGAAAAAGAAACATTACTCACACCTCCACTAATTTTTACTCCGGGACAAAGTGCTTTGATCTGTCGGGTCGCTTCAATAAAATTTATGGCGTATTCATTATGTTCAGCGATTCCTGTGCCAATGGCAAAAATGTTAGGGTCAAATATGATGTCTTGTGGATGGAAACCAACTTCGAGTGTAAGTATGCGATAAGCTCTTTGACAAATAGAAACTTTTCGTTTGATCGTATCCGCTTGTCCTGCCTCATCAAATGCCATCACCACCACAGCCGCACCATACTTGCGAACAAGCTTTGCCTGGTGGACAAAAGATTCTTCTCCTTCTTTTAGGGAAATACTATTTACAATACACTTTCCCTGCACACATTGAAGGCCCGCCTCGATCACTTCCCACTTTGATGAATCGATCATGAAAGGAAGTTTTGCAATGTCCGGCTCTGAACCCATCAACAACAAAAAATCCATCATTGCCTGTTTTGAATCAAGCAACCCTTCATCCATATTGATATCCAGAATCTGTGCTCCGGATTCTACCTGTTGAAGCGCAACACTTAACGCTTCCGGATATTTATTATCCTTTATCAGTTTCGCAAACTTTGAAGAACCGGTTACATTCGTCCGCTCTCCAATATTTACAAAGTTACTTTCAGGTCGGATCGTCAATGGCTCAAGTCCACTTAATTGCGTATCCGGATTTAATGCAGGAATAATGCGGGGGGGAATATTTTCTACAGCATCTGCAATGGCACGAATATGTGCAGGAGTGGTCCCACAACATCCTCCGGTTATATTAAAAAATCCACTTGTACCAAACTCTTCAATAAGATTCCGCATGACCTGCGCAGTCTGATCATACTCACCAAGTTCGTTTGGAAGTCCGGCATTAGGAAATACAATCAGCGGAACATTAGCAATCTTCGAAAGACTTTCCACATAAGGTCGCATCTCGGCTGCTCCTAATGAACAATTAATTCCTACACAGAAGAGAGGCGCATGTGAAATGGATATCCAGAAAGCCTCAATGGTTTGACCTGATAATGTTCGTCCACTCGCATCCGTAATCGTTCCCGAAACGCCAATCAATACATCAGCACCTGATTCTTCGATCAGGGAAGTAATTCCAAACAATGCGGCCTTGCAATTGAGGGTATCAAATACTGTTTCTATTAACAAGAGATCAGCTCCGCCATCAATCAAGCCTCTTGCTTGTTCACGATATGCTTCAGATAATTCATGAAAGGAAACTGCGCGAAATCCGGGTCGATTTACATCTGGGGATAGTGAAGCAGTCCGGTTTGTGGGACCTATAGAGCCTGCAACGAAACGAGGTTTGGCCGGATTGGCATTTGTGAATTCGTCAGCAACACGTCGTGCGATCTTCGCGCTTGCAAGATTTATTTCATATGCAAAATTTTGTGTGCCATAATCAGTCTGACTGATTGCATTTGCATTGAATGTATTAGTTTCGATAATGTCGGCTCCTGCGAGGAAGTATTCACGATGCACTTCTTCGACTACATCCGGACGAGTAAGATTGAGCAGGTCATGGTTTCCTTTCAGATCTGAAGGCCAATTAAGGAAGTGCTGTCCACGGTAATCGGATTCTCCGAGATTGTATCGCTGTAGCATTGTTCCCATTGCACCGTCAAGCACTAGAATTCGATCTTTAACGGCCTGTTGTAGAAGTATGGTTCTTGAACTCATATAAGTTTAAACATTCAACTTACATCCGGAAGGCAGATGAAACATGGGCTTGCAGGTTTTGATACAGTTGAAAACTGTGAACTCGATTTGACCTAAGGCCCGCATCTGCCGGGCACCGTGCCGTTCACCTGGTCGGTTGCCGCCCTGCCAACAGCGGCAGGATCTCTTGATGCAATAACAATGGGATAAAGGTAGCAAAGAACAGCCTAAAAAACCAAATTGTTTTCACCCTTATCACCCTTACAACTTCTTTTCTGGACATCATATCCGGGCCCGGATATCACATCAAATTTTAATAAAGCTTCGAGAGAAACTAATCAGGAGCTGGTACAGTCTCGCTGACTCACAATGGCCGTATTATATTTAAGCATGCAAATCATCAAAGCCACCCCGGCAGATATAGACACACTCTTTGCTCTAAGCTGGAGGACTTTCTATGATGCATTCTATCATTTGAATACAGAATCCAACATGAAGGCCTATATGGAAAAGGCTTTTAATCAGAAAAAGCTTTTGTCCGAACTTGAGAACGAAAACAGCGATTTCTTTTTTGCAAAAGAAGGAGATAGCATACAAGGTTATCTTAAACTCAATCGGAAAGATGCTCAAACCGAATTTAAAGATGATGTTAGTCTTGAGGTCGAGCGAATTTATATTGATCAATGCTACCAGGGATGTGGTGTGGGCACACAATTAATTAATCATGTTATAGAGATCGCGAAGTCTTCAGGCTTCAAATATGTTTGGCTTGGCGTATGGGAAAAAAATCCGGGTGCAATTCGATTCTATGAAAGACATGGGTTTGAGATTTTTAGTGCTCATGAATTTGTAATGGGAGATGAAATCCAATTTGATAAACTCATGATTTGTAAAATACCGCTGGCATGATATGTAGTTTTATCCCATGCCATTATCGATATCTGTGAAGAAACTAATCTGCGACAAGTCGATTGATTCGACCATACACAGCTTGAATCGTTATGGGAGAAGTACCAAGCCACTCACCGTCTGCTTCAATTGGAATGGGGAGATCATTGTGATTGATTTCCAGTGTTGAAAAGTGTGATTCAATAGCTTCCTTTTGATTGCTGATTTTTCCATTGTAGAGTTTCGGCAAACTGGTGATAAGTTTCCAAATAGACTTTGGTCTCATTAATAATAAAGCTGCTTTATTCTCTGTCCCATGTGGGAGAACATACATTCCTCCCCCGCAATATTTTCCAAAGCCGGCCTGAATTGTCAACCAATCACCTGTATATTTTTTGTTATCTGCAATGATGGTCCCGTTCCATTTATGTGGCTTTGCCAGTGATTTTAATAAAGCTACCGGATATTTCAAAGCACCCGAAAAGCGGGAATTAGATGAATTAAGTGAACTAACTACGGCAGCGTCAAGTGCTCCGCCTACCATATTAAATGCATACCGATCACGCCCATCAGGCCATTGTAAGTGGAGGATGGGCAAGGGAACGCAAAGTCTGAGTTTCAGACTTTCGAATATTTTTGACTTCGGAATTCCAAAGGTTCTAACCCAATCATTACCTGTCCCGCAGGGAAGGACACCGATGACCAAGTCATTTGATTTTTCTTTTGCCAATTGAATGAGCAAATTCCCCCCATGATGCAAAGTGCCATCCCCACCTACAAAAAGAAAATGCTTTCGTTCGAGAGCCAGGAGTGTTCCAAGCTCATCTGATAGCCTATCCAGGGATATGGTATGATGAATTGAATGAGGTATGTCGTGAGTAACCAACAAGGCCTCCCACTTCATCCAGACGCGACTTTTGCACGTAAGCCGATTGACGATAACACACCACGAAAACGCTTCTTCCATTATTGAAAGAAACGGAAAAATTAACCTGCTCAGGTTAGTAAAATGGCCGGATAAAAATTCCTTAACCTTTGGCCCCCGATAATGTTCTAATACTATGATTTTTGAGGATTAAATCCTATTCTCCGGGGCAGGGGAATAGGACCTCAGAAATCACTTTTATTTCTTTATGATCTTATCATTTGTGACAGATATCGATCATTCTCAAGGTATTAAGTAAAATTTAACGTGGCCCGGAGACAGTCCAATACTAAACCCCTGTTAAAAAACTGTTTGTTCTCTATCAACTGATTTAACTATCAATACTATTCAGCTATGAAAAATTATATGCGCCTGATTCCGCTCTTTTGTGGATTACTCCTCTTTACAGCGGATTCCAATGCCCAGGTTTTTGGCCAGAACAAACCACGGTATCGATCTATTGAATTTAATGTTTTGGAGACGCCGCATTTTTCCATCTATTCATATACCAAAAACAAGAATGTACTCAATCGCGTGGCGGACTGGACTGAACAGTGGTATGATATGCATAGTGAAATTATGAATGATGAGTTCCTTGAAAAAAATCCACTTATTTTTTATAATGATCACGCAGAATTCCAACAAACCAATGCAATATTTGGAGAGATCGGTGTTGGAACGGGGGGAGTGACCGAAGGTTTGAAAAACCGGGTAATTATGCCCTTTACGATGATCAATCAGCAAACCCAGCATGTGTTAGGCCACGAATTAGTTCACGCCTTTCAGTTCCACAATATTCTGACAGGAGATAGTACAAATTTGCAGTCGCTCGCGAATCTACCCCTCTGGATTGTGGAAGGAATGGCCGAATATTTATCCCTGGGTAGGGTAGATCCATATACTGCGATGTGGATGCGTGATGCCATCCTCAATGATGATGTTCCGAATATTAAAAAGTTAGCCGACTATCGGTATTTCCCCTACAGATATGGTCAGGCCTTCTGGGCGTTTTTTAGTGGCACATATGGAGATGAATTGATGGAGCCTCTCTTTACCAATATAGCAAAGTATGGAATTGATGCGGCCTTAGCTATTACATTAGGCATCTCACAGGAAGATCTGGGTGCACAATTCACCGAATCATTAAAAACGTATTACACTCCTTTCCTGGGAGATATGAAGGAAAATTTTATTGGTAAAAAAATCATCTCTGAAGACAACGCCGGCAGGCTGAATGTATCTCCTGTGATCAGTCCCGATGGGAAGTATGTCATATTCTTATCGGATAAAAATTTGTTTTCTACAGACCTCTATTTGGCGGATGCGCGTGATGGAAAAATAGTTCGCAAAATCAATAGTATCCTTCGGGATGGAAACCTGGATGATTATAATTTTCTTGAATCTGCAGGAACGTGGTCACCCGACAGCGAACAGTTTGCATTTATTGCTTTCTCCAAAGGACGAAATGTAATCGTAATTAAAAATCCTGTTTCAGGTGCCACAATTGATGAAATCAGAATTTCCGATGTTACAGCGCTGGCACATCCTTCCTGGTCACCGGATGGAAATGAAATATCATTTAGCGGAATGGTAGAAGGACAAACAGATCTGTTCGTCTATAACCTAAAGTCTAAAAAAGTTCGGCAACTCACAAATGATGCTTACAGTGAAGTGTATGCTGACTATAGTCCGGATGGAAAATCTCTCGTGTTTAGTTCAGACCGGAAAACGTTTGAACAGAAAAAAGTACATGGTCGATGGAACCTGCATCTCTCCCGAATAAATCTTTCAGATAATACCGTACAGGATTACGACAATATTTTCCCTGGATCGGACAATTTAAATCCATGCTACGATGCCAACGGCAATGTGTATTTCGTGTCGGATCGTGATGGCTTTAGAAACCTTTACAGGACTAACCTGAAGGGAGAACTTTTACAAATGACCGAACTGAAAACAGGTATAAGTGGTATCAGTCAATATTCGCCCGCTATATCAGTATCAAAGCAGGGAGATAGAGTTGCATTTACGCATTATTACAAAAGTGGTTACGATATCTACCAGGCAAAGGAAGAGGCTTTTCTGAAAAAGGTTGTGGATCCTTCCGAGGTAAGGTATGCAGCAGGTACGCTCCCCGTTGTTCTGGACAAGAGTCATCAACTTGTGATGAACAATATTGAGGAAATGGCAGATGGTCCTATTGCTAATGATGATACGTATACTGAAATTCCTTACAAAGGAAATTTTAAACTAGATCATATTGATCCAAGTGGTTTCGGTGCAAGTGTTGGGGGTGGATTAGGTTCCCGCACCGGGCTGGCTGGAGGACTCAACTTAATCTTCAGTGATGTACTCGGTTACAATCAATTATTTACAACCCTTGCATTGAACGGAGAGATTTATGACATAGGTGCTTCTGTCCAGTATCTCAATCAAAAAAATAAATTAGGATGGGGCTTCGGAGCATCGCATATACCCTTGCGCACAGGATTCTATGGAAGGCCTTTTCAGGATACACTTCAGGGTGGGCAACCGGTAATCGTACAGGAAGAAAATATTCTCAGGATCTTCGAAGATCAGGTAGCAGGTATTCTACATTATCCCTTCTCGAAATTTCTGCGACTGGAAGGGAATATGGGGTTGAATTATCGTTTTTTCCGGTTAGATCAACGTGATATTTTCTATGATCAGTTTGGACGTTTTATTGGTGAAAGTGACAGGATGAAAATTCCACTCGAGGACGATATTAATGTCGGAAGATTCCAGGTCCGAAAAACACTTTTTTACAATGCAAATGTTGCGCTGGTAGGAGACAACAGTCAATTTGGTTTGGCTTCACCGATTAATGGTTATCGCTTCCGCTTTGATGTAGCTAATTATTTTGGTGGATATAAATTTCAAAATATAACAGCAGACGTTCGTGCCTATCAATATCTGCGACCAGTGACATTTGCAGTGAGAGGATTACACTACGCAACATTGGGAGCTGACTCCAGAGCATTTTACCCAATCCTGATTGGAGAAATGGGTCTGATCCATGGGTTCGGATATGGTCGGCTTAATGAATTTCAATCTCAAAATGCCATTGACCCTGAACAGCTTCTGGGTTCTAAAATATTACTATCAAGTTTTGAAACACGGCTTCATTTTACGGGCCCGGAAAAACTCGCGATTATTAAGAGTGGTTTATTATTCAGTGAACTTGCCTTTTTTCTTGACGGTGGAGTGGCATTTAATGATTACAAAGATCTTGGGGGTGAAGTTGTGGATGGAATTCCGGAACCAAAGCTTGTTTTTAGTACCGGCTTCTCGGCGAGGATCAATCTGTTTGGCGCCATCATCGTGGAACCCTATTATGCATGGCCCTTATTAAAAGGCAGCAAGGGCAGGTTTGGTGTATTCCTGCTTCCCGGGTGGTAATCTTTTATGGTTCGGAAGAAGTGACGGCAAGTCACATTTTTGAGGGCAGAATAAGATCCAGCGATGTGTAATTATGTCCGAATCGTTTAGCCAGATATTCATTCGTCAGGTGACCTTTGTACGTATATACTCCATGACGAAATCCTGCGTGACTGTGCAGTAAAGCTTCTATACCTCCATATGCACCTGCTTTGATTAGTAATGGTGTGATGATATTACTGATCGCAGCAGAAGCTGTTTGGCTCACTTTGGATGCAATGTTTGGAACACAATAATGAATAACTCCATGTTTTATAAAAGTCGGATTGCCTAATGTGGTAACTTCCGATGTTTCGAATATTCCACCCTGATCAATACTGACATCGATGATAACACTCCCTTCTTTCATTAACGCCACCATTTCTTCAGGAACCAAGATTGTAGAACGACCCGTAGAGGAATGCACTGCACCAATCACTACATCTGCACTCAGCAATTGATTTTGAAGATGGACAGGATTTAATGTGGATGTATGTAAACGTCTTCCAATAATTTGTTGAATGCGCATCAGTTTGTACACATTATCATCGAAAACTCTGACAGTTGCTCCAAGACTCAAAGCTGTGCGTATTGCAAATTCACCTACCACGCCTGCGCCAAGGATAACCACCTTTGCAGGAGGAACCCCTGAGACGCCTCCAAGTAAAACACCTCTTCCAAACTCTGACCTGCAAAGTAATTCAGCTGCAGTCTGAATGGCTGTAATACCTGCTATCTCGCTCATGGTACGCACGAGTGGGTAAGATCCATCCGCAGCCTGCAAATATTCCATAGCCACTGCGGTGACCCGGTGGCGCATCAACCGATCAACATAAGACTCAGAGATGATGGGAAGGTGCAAAGGGGAAATGATACACTGGTCAGGCCTCAGCAATTCAATCTCGTCGATCGTAGCAGGAGCTACTTTAAGAATGATGTCACTTTTGAATACTTCCTGTCGGTCAGGAGCTATATCTGCCCCAGCTTCACTATAGTCATGATCATCATAATTGGATCGGAGGCCTGCCCCTGCCTGCACCAGGACCCGATGCCCCTGGATAGCCAGTGGCTTTACGGAATGTGGTACGATGGCGACACGATGTTCAGTCGGTGATACCTCTGAAGGAATACCTATCGTAAACTGGGCGCTACCAGTCGTGACAGCCACTCTTTCAGGCATTGTCTCCAGGCTAAACCCATATTTATGCGTCCACTGCGTCATTTGTCGTGATCTTGAAGTTACGAATATTGTTTTTCTCTACATCAATGATAACCTCGATATAAGGCATCTTGTAATATGGCCTTCCTAACTCGGGCCACTCAATCAAGCAAAGATTTCCCGAATCAAGATATTCACCTATTCCGATACGTTCCAGGTCATCCTGATTTTGCAACCGGTAAAAATCCATATGATAGATAATCCCCCTGGAGGTAGATGAATATTCCTGAATAATTGCAAAAGTCGGGCTGCTTACAGGGTCCTGCACACCTAAGGAATCACACAATGATTTTATAAGTGTTGTTTTCCCGGCACCCAATTCACCAGAGAAGAGAACCAACTGGAATTCATCATCAAATAACGAGATAATCGATTCCACAACTTGATTTAACCCATCCAGGGAATTAATTCTGATCACCATTATGCAATAATAAGAATGCTATCGCAAAGGTGTCGGTATTGAACAAAAGAGATAGATTCTGAAGAAGAAAATCTTTGGAAAAAAAGCGACTGAAGTTTGATAACCCGCTGTTAGAAAACCAAGTCAGGTTTTACTCATCTTAATTATACTTTTCTGAATAGACTTCCCTCCAAACTCGAGATATAGCATATAAGATCCTGCCGGCAAGTCACGACCAATTTCAACGGATTTATTAAGTCCGGAAGTCAGTGAAGTTTTTTCTGCCAATATCTCATGACCTAAACCATCGTATAGCACATAACGAAGATCACCGGTGCAACCGGGAGTGAATACCAACGTCATTTTTTCCGCAAACGGATTCGGATAAAGGGAAACATCCACACACGCCAGCGTTTCGATTTCATCTACACCAGAAATTATTACCTCTTCACCATCCACACGCATCTCGCTTAATCCAAAACATTCGCCGCCATAATTGTTAAGTCCTGTTATTAACAGATACCGGGCTTCGATCTGATTCAGAAAAGGACCAGCATCTCCTTCATACGTGCTTAGGCCATTGGCTTGCGGAATTGTGAAATCACCCGCATGCATCCAGTTTTCTCCATCCAGAGAAACATCAATCGCTACATCGCGCATACCCCAATCCAGGCGTGCAGGATCATTAGTGTTCCACAGCTGCATTTGACCCAGCATAAATACTTTGCCAAAATCATACATGATGAAATGTCCTGAAGGCCTAACCGTATTTGGATTAGGTGCTGTCTCGCAGGAGATCCAACCGTCATAATAATTAGTACTATGCCGATCCGGAAAACATTGTGCTATTGCAGTCTCCGATACAATCATAAGAGCTAATACCAGGTATAAATTCTTTTTCATAGGATTTATTTTTATGTG
This sequence comes from Saprospiraceae bacterium, assembly GCA_043752765.1. Taxonomy (GTDB): domain Bacteria; phylum Bacteroidota; class Bacteroidia; order Chitinophagales; family Saprospiraceae; genus Opimibacter. The sequence goes on from JAYUXX010000514.1 coordinate 19,790, forward strand.
TTGAGAAAACCTATCGGCATTCCTGAACCGGGTTGATAGAAATTAGTCAGCGACGGAAAAATAGAAGGAAGGTCGGATGGATTCACACCAAACCATAATGCCAATTCTGCGAAGTACTGGTCTGCGCTTAATTGTGGAATTAAAACACCACTTCCTAATTCAATTTGCGAATCAAGAGCGAGTGTTGGATATTCTCCATAAATATTTTTTCCATTCACTTTGTCTCCCATCACCATGACATTACCACCCCATGCATGATCTGTTCCATTTCCATTGGATGTCAATGTGCGACCAAACTCTGAAAGTGTGAACGTAGTTACCTGGCTGCCTAAGCCGAGTTCAGCCAATGCGTCAGAAAATTCACCTAAGGCTGTATCCAGCTCATAAAGCATTGCACTTTGTGAATTAAGTACTTCATCATGGTGATCCCATCCTCCATAATCAATAAAGAAAATCTGTCGCTTCATTCCAAGGGATTCGTGCGCGGCCATGGTGTAAGCCGCCATTTGAAAACTCTTGGATAAATAATTATCAGTAAAAGCAGTTTGTAATTCAGGAACACTACCTATAGCATCCTGGAATTGTATGTGTCCGTCTCTTGATTTACGCACTACATCAACATAGGATTTTTGAAACATATTTTGGTATTCATGTTCAACCATCGAGTTGATAGCCCTCGTGCGCATTCGATCAAATACATTCCATTCATCATGATCTCCATATCCATAGATTCCTGAACTTCCATCATATGCATCCAGCGCAAATTCAATCGTCTCCTGCCCTGTTTGGAAGATATTCGTTCCACTCAGCGAGAGGTTCATTGAAATGTTATTGTTGGAATTCATGTCATTGATAAGGTCAGCAACTCTACCGCCCCAACCAGTACCACTCCTTCCATTTGGAAGTCCTGTCATCCACTGTTGTCCCTGGTCTGAATGTGAATACAATCCTAGAGGTAAATCTACTTGTCCGTTCCAATACTGATCTCTTGTAGTAGGTTGCACAAGTGTGCCTACATTGGAGAGGAAGGCCATTTTATTTTCATTAAATAATTGTTGGCTACGCATCATGCTTGGATGAAGGCCAAACAAACGTCCCCCGGCATTGTCAGGAAAGATTGGCAACATTTCACTTAACGGTATAGCCAGATTAGAACGGGTGATTGCATATTCGTTATACTCATCTGTACTTCGCGGCATCAGCATATTGAACGAATCATTTCCACCCGAAAGAAAAACACAAACCAGTGCTTTGTAATCCGGATCTCCCATCGTTGTACTGTTTGCTAATGACGCTGCAGTTAACGCTTTTAAATTTACGAGTGAGGACCAAAGCGTAGTGGCTCCAATAGCAGCACAACTGGCCTGGCCAAAAAACTTTCTGCGACTGACCGGATAATCGTTGAATTTTATTTTCATGAGTAGATGGTGTCTGGTAGATAATTTAAAATCGAAATTATTTCATCACATTATAATCGGGAGAGATCAGAATAAGATACAGAGCAAGCCGTACGCGATCTTCCCGGTAGTCATTATTGATCAATGGAGTGATTGCCTCTTTGATGATGTTGCGTGTATGTTCTGATAATGAACCATGCGTGAAGAGAACATCAATCCGATTGATGAGAACTTCAGGATCTCTGGCCAAAAGTCGAAGCTCATCCAGATTATAAGTGACATGAGGATTTTCTTGTTCCCAATCGTCCATAATATAACCCCATACGGCCCAATCATTTACTCTGTTGATATACTCCACACTTGTGCGTGAATTGTGGATCTGATATTCAGGCCCTACAAGATTATTGTCGGATATGGCACCGATAGGCTGGTAATCCGGTAGAAAGAAATTAAAAACAGTTCGCGAAGCAAGCGGAATCTGATTGGTCGCCTGATAAAAGCCGTAACCTACATTCCAGTAGCGTCCATAGTATTGCTCCATTGGAATCGCTTTTGTAAAATGAGTATACCGTGTCATAGGCTCTCTCAATCTCCCAAAACTGGAATTTTCAAGCGCCTCACACGTTCTGGCTTCAGGATCTAAAAGGATTGCCTTAATAACCGCCTTCATATCTCCCCGTACTCCCTGTCCATTATTAGCAAATACTGCAGAAACCCGGGATATATAAGCAGGTGTCGGGTTGGATGTGATTAGTCGCTGTATAAGTTGTTTTCCAATAAATGGTCCAACATTCGGATGGAGAAACAATTGATGGACAGCATCACGTATATCCTGTAAACCTGATTGTCCGGCGGGAATGATATAACCATTCCACAAAGTCTTTGCATCGGGTTGGTGCCATTCCTGCCACATGATCATTGGTTTCGCCATGTCAGCCACATAAATATCCAGGCCGAAATAAGGATCATCCACGTACATATTTTCAATCACATCAGCTACACCGAGCCCTGTGAAAACTTTAGCGAGCTCCTTAATATCCTCTTGTTGATAAGTAGAAATCCAGTTCCCATCCAGATCTGTTTTGCGTGAGCCGTCAGGATTAAGTTCATATAGTCCGATGGTAAATAGCTGCATAATTTCGCGAGCATAATTCTCATCCGGATGTATGTTTTCTTCAGGAATTTCTCTTGGATTATTGAGGTGACTCAGGTAATATCCCATGCAGGGATGCAATGAAACGTCATAAAGAAGATCCTCAAAGTTGCCAAAGGAATGTTTAAGCAGTAAATCGTAATAATCGGCAAGTCCGAATCCCTGATCTGATAGTTCTGACTCAATTGAGATCACAAAGATTTCACTCAATGCTAATGCAACACGTTGCCTGAGCAAATCAGAAGAGTTCATATGGTTCTCCCACCAGGTATAATTGAAATGAGTCCAGTATGGTCTTGTAGAAACTTCATCAGGATTGCCCCCATTTAAAAAATACCATTCAATCACTTCAGCAAAGACATCATTGAGATTATCAAGCATTTGACTTTGGGGCAACTCGACCTGTTCGTCAATCCAGGCTTCAATACCTATATCCGCTACTTTTTGGATGGTTTGAAGATTCGCACCGAGAGAAGCTTGTGACATAAATCTGGAGGCTTCCATCAATCGGCCTTCGAGCCCATTGCTATTAATTGTTTTATCACCCGAAGCAGAAAGGGTCCAATACTGAGGAGTGTAATTACTACTGGTGGTGATTTCAATTTCCTGCGAAGGATCACTTCCTAACACAACCTGACCAGACAGGTAGTGATAAAGACCAAAAAATAGCAGGCCTGACAAGAGGAAAACTTTCTTCATATGCGAATGCGTTTAAGCAAAAAAATTCTTCAAAATTTAGACCACATCAGAATTGGTCAAAGGCACAAGAGGGTGGGATAACGATAATTGAAGAAAGATACTATTTAATCAATGTTGGCGGCTTCCTGTGCCATGTAAACTTTTACTTACGAAAGATAGACCATAAAATTCCCGGACCTTTAAATCGCCTTACTTGCCAATACGGAATCGGGGTTGCGCCAAAAGACTGAAAAAAATTAGCGACCCCGGATTGCATACTTCCTTCAAAATCAAATGATCGTCCGGATAAATTTGCTTCCATGATAGCCTTATCCAACAACAGGGCGTGGGCAGAGGCACCTCCTTCATCAGCCGTCCTTCCTCCAAGCAAATAATAACTGGTACCCCGGTCCCAACCTATCATCACACCCGCAATAGCCTTTCCATTGTGAAAAGCAAATTCAATCTTACCACATTGATTTGCTTTTAGAGCTCTATAAACGGCTGGACTCACATGTGACAACCAGGCTGGTGCTTTCATCTTACGTTGATGATATGTCTCCATACAGAGCTCCAAAAAAGTAGCCATATCATCTGCTTCATCAATGGTATAATGTTGGTTTGCCTCTTTTAAATTTCGCCGAAGTCCCTCATTATATTTCGCTTTTATCTTCTCTTTCGTTTCGGTCGAGGCAATGATAAATGTGTATTTATAATTGACCTGAAATGGTACAGATGGCTGTTGTAAATTTTCATCTGGCTTAAATGAAATGTCTAATATGGAGTATTTGGGAAGTGACTTAATAAAATCAGTAATTGCTATTTGTGGGTTGTCAGTATTCTTTAAAATTGGTAACCATTGGGACATTGGAGGATTGGTAACTGCTGCCATTCCCCGAATAAATTGCCTGTGAAAAGGAATGATTGCAATGTTATCTGCAATAGGGTCTTTGACAATACGATAATCCCAACCTTCCCCACCTCCACATGTTGCGTCCAACCACCAGGGAGCAGCATATAAAAAAGGGAAATCCTGCTTTTCAAAGGATTGTTCATATAACCTTCTTGATTCCGCTTGCATGATGACAATATAATGTGACTTGCTGAAAGGAGCTTAATTCAAGTTTTACTAGTGACCTTAAAAAATCCGGAGACAGGAATTATCAGATATGCACCCGGCTATTGATTATTAATTCTCTGTTAAGTCTTGTACAAACCAGAAGCCTTCGGTGAGAACTCCCCATCTTTGTTCCTAAATCCTAGCTGATGTTGCGATATATGATCCTGTTCCTTCTTTTAACTGGTGGCATGAACCTTCCAACACTCACTGCACAATCAGGTACAACAGAAAGCCTGTGGAAAACGCTTGCTAAAATCACCTATAAAAAGGAGTTTGATGAATTCCTGGGTTTTAAAATTGACAAGCCGGTATTTAGTGAGGAGATTAAAGGACTGAATGGAAAGGAGGTAACGGTCAAAGGATTTATTATTCCTGTTGAAGGCTACAAAGGGCATAAGGAATTCATTCTTTCAGCATTTCCTTACAGTATGTGCTTCTTTTGTGGGGGTGCCGGACCTGAATCCGTTATGGAGGTTACAGCATCCGAAGCTATCGAATATTCAGCCGAATCCGTTGTAATCAAGGGAAGGTTAAAATTGAATACAGACGATGTCAACAAGCTGATGTACTCCCTATCAGAAGCCAGACTTGTCAAGTAATTAGTAGTCTTTTACCTGACGATCCGGTCAGACCACATTCCTTCATTTCCCCGAACCATAATGAAATAAACACCGGGAGGTACTGGTCTTGAAAGATCAATATGAGACCTGTCAGATAATCGGGCTTCATACACAATTCTTCCCGAGAGATCATAAAGCTTCAGGTCTCCATTCTGCCAGTAAGAAGGCAAGTTTATCCTCCATAAATTAGTATTGAAATCAAAAGTTAGTGTGGGTTTTGACAGAGGGTCAGGCATGATGCGTGCGACAGGAGAATATTCAATCGAACCATCATTCAGATGCGCAGCTACCCTGTAATAAACGCCTTCGGGTTGATAATAGGGATCATGGTATGTGTAAGTCACTTTCTCAATATCAGGCAGTACTTCGACCACATTAGTGAAATTTACAAAATCCGCTTTTACAGACCGCTGAAGTTCAAAAAATTCAACGTCCATAAAATTATGAAGGGTCCATTGAATTTTATTTCCATTGGATACGACTTGTGCTGATAATCCTTCCCATTGTAAGGGTAATGGATCGGGAAGTCCGCGGGTCACATAATAAAGAGTACCGTTTAAGTTACCAGCAAAAATTTCGCGGTTATCACTTTCGCCAAAAGTGGTGATCCCACTATTACCATTGGCGGTATGACTGAAAGATGTAAAGGTTGTAGGCCCGGTTTGTTCGACCAGAAAAACAACATTTGTGCTGTAATCTACCGACATATAAACACCATACATATCGGGATAATCATCACCCCGATAAACAAAACCGCCGGTAATACTAAACCCGCCATGGCAGGGTAGTGTGCAATGTGTGTACTCGAAAACCGGATATGTCAATGGATTTGCTACTGTATCTGTGCAATGGGAAGGCGTATAATTATGATTGCCTTCCCTGCAGTCCCATCCCAGGTTCCTTCCACCACCAGTCCCCGCAGGAATCATATTAATCTCTTCATATTCATTTTGCCCGACATCTGCAATCCATAGGTCACCTGTTTCCTGGTCAAAGGACATCCTCCATGGATTTCGTACCCCGTTCATAAAGATTTCGGGCAAGGTATCACCCGTACCCGTGTAAGGGAGATAGGGATTGGTAGGAGGGATCCTGTAATTCTTGGGAGGGGAAGTCGAATTCACATCTATTCTCAGGATTTTCCCAAGCAACCTTGTAAAATCTTGTCCAGTATCCTCTGGATCGCCACCGCCACCGCCATCGCCCATTGTAATATAGAGATACCCGTCAGGCCCAAAAGCAAGGTCACCTGCTTTATGATTGGTCTGAATGCCAGGAACATCCATGAGTATCCGAATGGAAGTTTCATCTGCATTATCGGGAGTGCTTGCCGGAACCGTAAATCGAGCAATTCGAGTGGTCATAGTGCCCTCGATGACATAATTGACGTAGATATAGTTACTATCAGGATATTGAGGGTGGAACGCTAATCCCAAAAGGCCTCTTTCTCCACTGTCCATGGCTAGCCCCTCAATACTTAAAAACTGTTGGTTAGCTATTACACCATTTAAAACTACGCGGATGACACCTCTTTTCTCTACAATGTATAATCGACCACTACCATCTCCCGAGCCTGTGATGTCTGTAATCGCCTGGAGAGCCGGACCTGTAAGCGTTATGGGAGTAAATTCCAACAGTTCCTGGCTGTAGCTATAAATTGACAAAAAGGAAAATATAATGAGAGGTAGAATCTTCTTCATGACCGAAGTTTTAGAAAGGAAATATTAATACCAGGGAGAAAGAGGGGAAATGCGGTGCTGCGAATATAGGGGATTGAGGTCTACAAAGTCAATACTCATTTAGCCATTCTCCTGAGTCCTAATCGGATAACAAAAAAACCAGCCAGAAGAATGAGGATCACAACATAAAAAGGAAGAAATGTAATGGCATAGATATGTGTCTTGTCAATAATCCACATGACTGACATCAAAGAAGCTATGATCAATATCAATCCTGAAATTTTACCAAACCCTGGAACGTGATCAAGGTCAACCTGTTTTTTAATGATCAGAATCGTTACAAACATTGAGATTACAGGTAGGATCTGCGTATAGAGGTTTGTGTCCAGAATTGATCTTTGTTCAAAAAGAAAGAAGTAGATCGTGAGGGTCACAGCAAAGATGCCGGGAATGGATACCAAATAAATTAAAGTGCTGTAAAAATATGTCCATGGCGGAAGGTGTCCCTCCCCTTTTTGGAAGAAACCAGCCAACAATGCAATCAGTGGAATGATCGCAAAATAGATTAAAAGCAGTAGAGGGTTATTCCCTGTCCATGTAAAAAACTCGCCTAACGTCATGGTTCATAGTTGTAGAATGTAAGATATACAAATATGTAATTGGCTGACGGAAAGCACATTTACACAAACCCATAGACCCTTTAAAAGTCCCGTATACCATATACGTGATAGGCTTCTTTGTTTATCTTTGCACCCCTTTTGAGGGAAGATGTAACGAAAATAGACTATGGATAATTTGATTTTTCTGGTTCCGGTAATGGGTGCGATAGGGTTGATCTACACCTTTATAAAATTCAACTGGGTTTCCAGGCAGGATCCGGGCAATGAGCGAATGCAGGAGATCAGCCAATATATTTCCCAGGGAGCTATGGCTTTTCTCAGAGCTGAGTGGAAAGTCCTTGGTTATTTCGTAGTCATTGTAGGTATTCTTCTCGCCTTAATGGCCTCCTCTACCCCACACGGTCATTGGAGCATCGCTATTTCATTTGTAGTTGGAGCTGTTCTGAGCGCCACTGCTGGTTATATTGGAATGCGGGTTGCCACAAAAGCCAATGTACGTACTGCACAAGCGGCCCGTACCAGTCTCAGCAAAGCCCTCAACGTTTCTTTTACAGGAGGTTCGGTTATGGGAATGGGTGTAGCCGGTCTGGCAGTTTTAGGCCTTGGCGGTTTATTTATCGTCTTGAGACAACTTTTCGCGGCAGACGCGGGAGTAAATAGTGCAGAAATGCTTATGGCTATTGAAGTCCTAACGGGATTTTCATTAGGCGCTGAAAGTATTGCTCTCTTCGCACGTGTGGGTGGAGGTATCTACACCAAAGCTGCTGATGTAGGTGCGGATCTTGTAGGAAAAGTTGAAGCAGGCATCCCGGAAGATGATCCGCGTAACCCGGCAACCATTGCCGACAACGTGGGCGATAATGTGGGTGATGTAGCAGGAATGGGAGCCGATCTATTTGGTTCTTATGTCGCTACAGTGTTAGCCACGATAGTTCTTGGACAGCAAACAATAGTTACAGGAGATGATGGTTTAGGAGGCTTGTCTCCAATTCTTCTACCCATGCTGATAGCAGGTGTAGGAATTTTATTTTCGATTGCCGGGACATGGTTTGTAAAAGTGAAAGAATCCATAGGGATGTCTACTGCAAGTGTGCAGAAAGCATTGAATATGGGGAATTGGGGATCAATGGTATTAACCGCGATTGCCTCAGCTGCATTGGTATACTATATCCTACCTGAGACGATGACGTTGCGGGGAAATGAATTTACCAAATGGGGTGTCATGGGGGCTATTATGGTAGGTCTTGTGGTAGGTGCGTTGATGAGTATCATCACCGAATATTACACAGCTATGAACCGCAAACCAGTGAATTCCATAATTAAACAGTCATCTACAGGTCATGCCACAAATGTCATCGGTGGACTTGCGGTGGGTATGGAATCAACATGTCTTCCTATTCTTGTTTTGGCTGCCGGTATCTATGGAAGTTTTATGTGTGCAGGTCTTTACGGCGTGGCTATTGCAGCAGCTGGTATGATGGCAACCACAGCCATGCAATTGGCAATTGATGCCTTTGGACCAATTGCAGACAATGCAGGAGGTATAGCAGAGATGAGTGAATTGCCGGCTGATGTTCGTGAGAAAACAGACATACTCGATGCTGTTGGCAATACTACTGCAGCTACCGGAAAAGGTTTTGCAATAGCTTCTGCTGCGCTTACATCACTTGCTCTCTTCGCAGCCTTCGTTGGGGTGGCCGGGATCGATAGCATAGATATTTATAAAGCAGAAGTTTTATCCTGCCTGTTTATAGGTGGAATGATACCATTCCTCTTCTCTTCACTTGCGATCAGAGCTGTGGGAGAAGCTGCTATGGCGATGGTAGAAGAAGTGCGTAGACAGTTTAAAGAGATTCCCGGGATTATGGAAGGAACGGCAAAACCTGAATACGAAAAGTGTGTAGCGATATCTACTCAGGCATCTCTCAAAAAGATGATGTTGCCGGGAGCGATCACTATTGTATCTCCGGTGCTCGTGGGATTTGGTTTAGGTCCGGAAGCCCTTGGTGGTTTCTTAGCAGGTGCCACCGTGAGTGGTGTACTAATGGGTATTTTTCAAAACAATGCAGGGGGAGCATGGGACAATGCCAAGAAGAGTTTTGAAAAAGGAGTAAACATTAATGGGGTGATGTATTACAAAAACAGCGATCCACATAAGGCTTCTGTAACGGGTGACACTGTTGGTGATCCATTCAAAGACACTTCTGGTCCCTCCATGAACATCCTGATTAAATTGATGTCCATTGTTTCCCTGGTGATTGCCCCGTCACTTGCCCAAATGAATTTTAACAATGCTCAACCTGGTATCGGTATAAATACGCCAATTGAAACCCAAAAACCGACTGGCACTTTTGGGACTTCGGCCAATCAGGTTGATAAAAATGCAGCATATCGCTCATTGATAAATTCTCTGGAAGCCGAGGGGGTATTTTCCCTGTCTGAAAATACTATAGCAGTAAGGGATGGCCAGGTTTTTATTGACAATGCACCTCTTAATGCGGATCTCGCAGCTAAATATGCCCAGATTATCGAAGCCGTTTCCCAGGCAGAACGTAATTCGCCCGCTAATAAAAAATAGCCATTTCGTTGGTTAGTAGTGCCTTATACATATATCCTTCCCGGTAAGGGTAAATCACACAACAAACATGTAGTCTTCGGTTGTTTAACTACCGATGATCAAATCCCATGTCATATCATCTTTGGTATTTCTATGCCTTTTTTTCTGGCAAAATGGAAGTACCCAGGATAGTGGAATCGCCAGCTATTATGCTGACCGTTTCGAAGGACAGCAAATGGCCAATGGAGACAAATACAACCCCAATATCCTCATCTGCGCCCACCCCACTGCACCTTTAGGAAGTTTTCTTAGAATCTCCCGAAGAGATCATCCTGGCTATTTTGTAATTGTCAAAGTTGCAGATCGGGGGCCCTATGTAAAAGGCAGGATAGTTGATTTGTCAAAGAGGGCTGCCAAAGAGCTTGATATACTTCACAGTGGACTTACAGATGTTGTAGTTGCGTTTCTAAATTAAAAGACGACTACACGACTTAAGATTTAAATTCCAAGTACCAGTCGATGTGGATCTTCAAGAAGCTCTTTTACGCGCACCAGGAAAGTCACACTTGTACTTCCGTCAATGACTCTGTGATCATATGATAAAGCTATGTACATCATAGGTCGGATCACTATCTGACCGTCCACCACTACCGCTCTGTCAACAATGTTGTGCATGCCCAGGATCGCAGACTGAGGTTCATTGATGATTGGTGTACTCAGAAGAGATCCGAAGATTCCACCATTCGTAATCGTGAATGTACCTCCATTCATTTCCTCCAATGTCAGTTTACCCGTTCTTGCTTTATCAGCCAGCTCTTTAATTTTAAGTTCAATCTCATCAAAACGCAGAGACTCAACATTCTGAATAGGCGGGACAACAAGGCCATTAGGTGTTGAGATAGCAATTGAAATATCTACATAATCATGGTAAATAAAATCCTCACCATCGATGAAAGCATTGACGTCGGGTTTTTCGAGTAAGGCCTGAGCGCATGCTTTAGCGAAGATGGACATAAAGCCAAGTTTGATTCCATACTTAGCCACAAACTGGTCCTGATACTTTTTACGCATTTCCATGATGCCCGTCATATCCACTTCATTGAAAGTGGTAAGCATTGCAGTGTTGTTTTTTGCAGACACCAGGCGGCGGGCTATCGTGCGTCGCATGCGGGACATCTTTTCGCGACGCTCCTCGCGTTGAAAAGGAATCCGCGGAGGGGCCGCTTGCTGTTGGGAAGCAGGCTTTTCCGCAGGAGGAGATTTTGTTTCAGGTTTTTCTGCCGGAACTTTTTCTGCCGGTGATTTCACCTCTGGCTCCTTCTTTGAAACAGCCTGTACAGCATCTGATTTTGTGATGCGTCCGTCTTTGCCAGTTCCTTCCACGTTGGAAGTTTCTACAGCACCTTCCCGAAGGATTTTGGCAGCTGCAGGTGATGGGTGAGCCACAATCTCTTCAGGTTTTTCGATGGAGTTTTCACCTTTTTCTTCAGGGATATCATTTATCGGAGTTGATGGTTTTGTTTTTTTAGGAACCGATTCAGTTTTTGGTGCAGGTGGAGCAGCATTTTCTGTTGATGATGATTTGACACTGGTATCAATCCGGGCTACAAGCGCTCCTATCACTAGATCATCCCCCTCTTTTGCTACGTGGATAAGTTTCCCCTCAGCTTCTGCAGGAAATTCAAGTGTAGCCTTGTCAGATTCAAATTCACAAATGGGCTCATCAAGTTTGACAAAACTACCATCCGGCTTTAGCCATTGGGACAAGGTCACCTCATTAATGGATTCCCCGATGACAGGGACTTTCATTTCAACAACACTCATATATAATTCAAACTTTGAAAGGACAAAATTAGGGTATTTGTGCCTTGCTTATTTTTTAATGATTTGTAAGGACAATTCCTTTAGCTGATCATCTTCTACTATTGAAGGTGCGTCGATCATCATATCTCTTCCCATATTATTTTTTGGAAAGGCTATAAAGTCCCGGATAGAGGTCTCACCCTTCATCATCGCACACAATCTGTCGAAGCCAAATGCAATACCACCATGCGGAGGTGCTCCATATTCAAAAGCACCTAACAAAAACCCAAATTGAGATTCTGCCTGTTCAGGGGTGAATCCAAGTAATTTGAAATTCTTTTCCTGCAGAGCCCGATCATGGATTCGTATCGAACCGCCACCGATCTCCACACCGTTGATCACGAGATCATATGCATCTGCACGCAATCCCTTCATGGTTTCGTGATCACCTTCGAGCATGTGTTCGATATCATTTGCTTTGGGGGACGTAAATGGATGGTGCATCGCATGAAAACGCTGAGCATCTTCGTCCCATTCTAATAATGGAAAGTCTAACACCCACAAAGGCTTGTAAATTTTCGAATCACGAAGTCTTAATCGATTGCCCATCTCAAGTCGCAATTCGTTAAGCTGTTTGCGTACACGATCTTTTTCACCGGACATGATCAACAGCATATCATTCGGATTCGCACCCGCTCGCTCACTCCACTGTCTTAATTCATCATCACTGTAATATTTGCTGATTGAGCTTTTGATCGTTCCATCTGATGCAATTTTTAAATTGACTAAACCTTTCGCACCTATCTGAGGGCGTTTCACCCACTCAGTCAGATCATTCAACATTTTATTAGAATACACTTCAGCCTGTCCGGGTATCAGAATACCTACAATTAATTCGGCTTCTTCGAAAACTGCAAATCCTTTTCCTTTTGCAAGATCATTGAATTCAATAAATTCCATTCCAAAACGTACATCCGGTTTGTCAGAACCATATCGGGACATTGCTTCGTCATATGAGATGCGGGGGAATTCGCCCAGTTCAATATTTAAAAGTGTTTGGAAAAGATGCTTCGTCAGGCTTTCAAACGTTTTTAAAATATCTTCCCTTGTTACAAAAGCCATCTCGCAATCAATCTGGGTAAATTCCGGTTGACGGTCGGCCCTGAGATCTTCATCTCTGAAACATTTTACAATCTGAAAATAGCGGTCCATTCCGGCCACCATAAGGATTTGTTTAAATGTCTGAGGTGACTGAGGAAGTGCATAGAATTGACCTACATTTACTCTGCTGGGCACTATAAAATCACGAGCTCCCTCAGGCGTACTCTTGATAAGATTTGGGGTCTCGACTTCTATAAATCCTAAGCCGGACAAAAACTTCCGTGTCTCAAACGCCACCTTTCCTCTAAAAATCAGCTTTTCCTGAACCGGGGTACGGCGTATATCCAGATATCTATATTTCAGTCTCAATTCATCTCCCCCGTCAGTTTCATCTTCAATCGTAAATGGAGGAACTTTGGAAGCGTTTAGAATTTTAAGGCTTGAGGCTTCAATTTCAACATCACCT
>JAYUXX010000515.1:0-15124 GCA_043752765.1 Saprospiraceae bacterium
GGCGGGACCATCGCCGTGCGATGGGTTTCAAATTTCTATCACGCTTCATATCATTTTATTAATGGCGGGACCATCGCCGTGCGATGGATTTCTAACTTCTAGTTTCTAGTTTACATTAACTCATTTGTTCAATACTCTTTAGCAACTGTTCAATCTTGGATTCTCCATCAGCTTTCTTTTGCCTTTCTTTTTCTACAACGTCCGTTGACGCGTTAGCAACAAATTTTTCATTGCCCAATTTCTTTTCGACACTCGCTACGAAACCCTGGTAATAAGCTAACTCCTCTTTCATCTTTTTTACTTCTGCTTCCTTATCAATTTTAATATTCAAAACTGCAGAATATTGATACTTCCCCGCAATAAAGCCTACACCTCCTGAACTACCTTCAGAAACATTTGCATTTGATAATTTATCCAAAATTGATTTCGTTCCCGGACTAGCCCATAACGATACCAGCTCTTTCTCGGAGGGATGAATTAATTCAATACGCTCTTTGGGTGATAACTGATATTGATTGCGCAATTCAAGTACTCCGGACTTCACGAGCAAGATGTGACTCATTAGATCAATTTCAGCTTGATCAATTTCTCCAGGCTGAACAGAAATTTTTGCAATCATACAATCCTCACCGTCAGTTCGATCTTTGATTTGATGCCAAATCTCCTCTGTTATAAAAGGCATAAACGGATGTAACAGGATGCAGATCTCCTCAAATATTTTCACTGTAGCATCATAACTGACAGGATTTGAGGATTCACCAAAAGTAGGTTTAATGATTTCTAGAAAAACACTACAAAAGTCATCCCATACAAACGAATAAAGAGCCGTTATACCCTCAGACAATCTGTATTGGGCATAGTTTTGTCGCAGTTCGCTATCAATACTGTTCAGTCTTGAAGTCATCCATCTAATAGCGAGCGCTCTTCCTTCGTCCTGAACAAGTTCGTGATTTACGTCCCACGATTTGACAAGTCTTAATGCATTCCAGATCTTATTACAAAAGTTTCGTCCTATTTCACATTGTTTATCGTCAAATAAAATATCTCCACCTGCCGGTGCTGAAGCCATAATTCCGAACCGGACACCATCAGCACCAAACTGTTCGATAAGTTCAAGCGCATCAGGACTATTTCCTAATTGCTTACTCATTTTCCTTCGCTGCTTGTCCCTCACCATTCCCGTAAAATATACATCACGGAATGGTCTTTCGTCTCTCCATTCATACCCTGCCATGACCATGCGGGCAACCCATAGAAAAATAATATCCCAACCTGTAACCAATACACTCGTGGGGTAGTAGTAATCAACCTCTTTTTGATTGCGCCATCCATCAAATACGCTAATTGGCCATAGCCATGATGAGAACCAGGTGTCAAGCACATCTTCATCACGACGCAAATCAGCGAGTGTCAATTCACTCCGGCCTGTTTTATTTTTTGCTTCGTGCAATGCCTCTTCTTCTTCCTTTGTAACAAAGACTAATTCTTCGCCTTCGTGCACGAGATACCATGCAGGGATTTGATGGCCCCACCATAGTTGGCGGGAGATGCACCAGTCCCGAATGTTCTCTACCCAGTGGCGGTATGTATTTCTTAGATTGTCAGGATAGAAATTGATCTCACGATTCATCACAGCATCAAGCGCAGGAGTTGCAATTGATTTCATGTCAACAAACCATTGCAAAGAAAGCCGGGGCTCTACAACTACACGCGTTCGTTCCGAGCGTCCAACATTATGAATTAAATCTTCAGTACCTACAATGTGCCCTGTCACTGATAAAGCTTCGAACATTCTTTTTCGCGCTTTATCACGATCCAACCCAACAAAAAATTGTGCAGCTTCACTCATTGTACCGTCCGGATTTAGTACATCGATGATCAGCAGTTTGTGTCTCAAACCGATCTCATAATCATTAACGTCATGAGCAGGTGTCACCTTTAGGGCTCCGGTACCAAAGGCAGGATCAACATATGCATCAGCAATAATAGGAATCACCCGATTGATCATCGGAACAATTGCATTCCTTCCTTGCAGCAGCAGATAGCGTTCATCCATGGGATGTACAGCTATGGCCGTATCTCCCAAAATAGTCTCAGGCCTTGTTGTAGCTACGGTGATCCATTCATCATCCGTATCTTCTATTCGGTATCTGACTTTGTACAGGGTTGTTTTTTCTTCTTCATATAAAACCTCTTCGTTGGACAGTACTGTTTGTGCTGCGGGATCCCAGTTTACCATCCGCTTGCCCCGGTAAAGTTTTCCTTTTCGAAATAGATCAATGAAAATATTTATTACGGCTTCTGACCGGATCTCATCCATGGTGAATGCTGTACGATCCCAATCACACGATGCACCTAATTTTTTTAATTGATGTAGTATAATGCCCCCATACTTTTCTTTCCATTCCCATGCGTGCCTTAAAAATTCTTCCCGGCTCAGATCAGATTTTTTAATTCCTTTCTCGCGAAGCAGATTGACAACCTTGGCTTCTGTTGCTATAGAGGCATGATCTGTGCCCGGCACCCAACATGCATTTTTGCCCTCTTGACGCGCTCTTCGGATTAAAGTATCCTGTATCGTATTGTTCAGGATATGTCCCATATGAAGCTGACCCGTGACGTTGGGCGGGGGAATGACGATGCTGTAAGCTTCTCTTTCATCGGGAACGGATTTGAAATAACCCGAAGTCATCCAATGCTGATACCACTTATCCTCAATATCACCGGGACTGTACCTTTTCGACAATTCATCCATACTCGAACTATAACGTTTAATAAGTCGCCAAAGATAATATCATTCGTAAGGTCAGCTTTCCTGATAAATGTGTAGTTGGAATTTAATTTTCCCCATGAAAGGGACTTCTAGTCACCCAACCTAAATCAGGCTTGAAAAACGAATAAACGCCCGGTAATATGGCATTGAAAATCCGATTGGGAAATCGCAGGTAAGCCCACATGGGAATACCCTCAGCTCCCACTGAACTCTTGATCTCAGTAGCCGTGCGCGACAATTGAAGCTGTCGGAAGTTATGTACGGATGCGAAATCAATCATGGCAAACAACATGTTGAGATACAACTTATGTTGATGATTGACTTTCGGTTCATACCCTAAAAAATGAGCATCCAGAATATCACCATCTTCAAAAACAGTGAAAAAAGAAATGATTTCGCCTTTGTCTTTGTACACCCATAAATGAAACCTATCGCCCAAGGCCTTTTTTAATGCAGTAAAATATCCGGCTGGCAAAATGAAGAGGTTAAAACCCACATCATCCACCACCCTGAGATAAAGGGAATGCAACAAGTCTTCATTTCTTTCAATTTCCTCTGCATTCAATTCCACACTTTCAAGAGCTGAGGACAATTGGAGCGCCTTTTTTGCCCGCACTCTGTACTTTGACTTTAATGCATTTAAATACCCATCGAGACCTTTCCATTCAACATTCACGTCCATGATCATGCTGGGCTGCGTATCGATCGTATGATAATTTTTGCAATAACTGGATCCCGGGATTTCTTTAAAAATATCTGTATAAAAGTCCTTAATGAAGACCAATCCAATCTTTTTGAATTCCTTCAGTTTGAGCATCCAGTCCACGGTCTGCATCATCAGAAGAGTCCTGAGCTTAGGTGATACCTCCTTTTCAAAGCAAAATCCATAATCGCCGGTCATAAGTGTATTTCCGAGACAAAGAACTTTAAGATTGATGGCAGATGCCAACTGAAATCTCACTTTTGTAGCAAGCCGATCAGTCACTTGATTTTTAAGACTCTCACCCAAATTGAGATCGCTGATTTGGAAACAAAGCATGCCTACTAATCTGCCTTTACACTCAAATCGCACATAACGAAATTCCATTTTTTTAGGAGGGGCGGATTGCAGAGCCTGATGGTATGATTTGCTAAGAAAGATGCTTGCACCCCCGATTTCGGGAAATAGGGCATCATCACTGGACCGGAACAGGTAGGCATCATACCGCAGTCCATCTATATGAAAGGACGTTCTGGGAAAAACGGAAATTTCGGAAACCGCAGTTTGCATTACGTGCCCCAGTAACAAGCCTGGATGGTATTTAATTATTCAACTTTCCTCAAAGGTATTCATCCATCGACCAAAACATCTCATTTAACGTCATGTTATTTCAACGGGAGTTCCGGTGCTCTTTGATCAAAAAGTAGAACTTTGTCCAAAATCAACCCGTAGGACTATTCCACACGTATATAATCACTACCAAAACTTGTTATGAGTCAAAAAACATATTTCCAGCCTGAAGACCTTAAAAAATTCGGACAAATCACTGAATTTCAGGAGTCCATGGGGAAAAAATTCTTTGAATACTACAATGAAGTTTTTAAAGAAGGTGCCTTGACAGAACGTGAAAAATCACTTATAGCCCTGGCTGTAGCTCATACGGTGCAATGTCCGTATTGTATTGACGCATATACCTCAACCTGTCTTTCCAAGGGCGCAGATGAAGAACAAATGATGGAAGCTGTTCACGTGGCTGCAGCAATTCGCTCCGGTGCATCATTAGTTAGTTCTGTCATGATGATGAATCAGGTGAAGCAAATGACAATGTAAATGGCGATCCGGCAGGCAACAAAATCTTTGGCTTCAAGACTCAATCCTCTATCCGATACCATGTATCAGTTAGAAGTATTGAATCAAAAGGAAATGCATGTTTCAGAAGTTCCTTCTTTTTCCGCACAACTTGGTCAATTTGGTATTGACAGATTGCAACCATCCCAATTAGAAATATTTCAGATCAACATTGGAAAAAAATGTAATCAGTCTTGTGCACATTGTCATGTTGATGCGGGACCTGACAGAACTGAACAAATGTCTAAGGAGATGCTGGCCAAGTGCCTGGAGATTATTAAGCGGTACAACATTAAAACAGTTGATATTACTGGTGGTGCTCCCGAATTAAATCCTCACTTCAGATGGTTCGTTGAAGAATGTAATGCAATGGATCGTCACATCATCGATCGTTGCAATCTTACCATCATAGTATCGAATCCAAAGTTTAATGACCTTCCTCAATTCTTTGCAGCAAACCGGGTTCAGGTCATTTGTTCCCTTCCTCACTTCAGCAAGCTGAGAACAGATCATCAACGCGGTGATGGTGTTTTTGAAGATAGTATCCGTGCATTAAAGATGTTGAATGAAGTTGGATATGGAATTCCCGATTCAGGATTAATATTAGATCTTGTACATAATCCTTCAGGTGCATTCCTTCCTGGAGATCAATCTGTATTAGAAGCTGAATTCAAGCGACAATTGCTCCGTAAATTTGACATTCATTTTAATGCGCTCTATTCAATTACAAATCTACCGGTCAGCCGATTCTTAGAATACTTAATTGAATCCGGAAATGCGGAGCAGTACATGCAATCATTGATTGAAGCATTTAATCCGGCAACAATTCCAAATCTGATGTGTCGAAATACAATCAGTGTGAGTTGGGATGGCTTTCTGTATGATTGTGATTTCAATCAGATGTTGAATCTAAAAGTAGCCTCCGAAAAAAACCACATCTCAAATTTCGATCTTGATTCCCTGTACCAAAGAGAAATTGTGGTTAACCAACATTGTTATGGTTGCACTGCCGGTGCGGGAAGTAGCTGTGGTGGGGAACTGGTATAGATCTATTTGAAAACCATCAGCGTAATCTGAGGTCTATTGATAGCACATTACTCTTTTTCACCGCTAATTGCGCAAAATTATTTTAAAAAACTAATTTCAGACCCTATTAGGTACTTATAACTTTTAGGATACAAGAAGAACGCAGATATTTTTTTCTGCGTCGATAGAGATTGCAGAATTGACTTTAAAAATGATACGAAGTTTTCTCAAAGATCATTTTTTTTGTATAATCATTTGCGTCATAAGCGGTTGATTCACAATTGACAACTCACAATTGACAACTCACAACTCACAACTCACTTCGCATCTGAGATCCTGATCATTGTATCCTCCACTTGCTGAACTAATTCCGTAAAGTGTGCATCTCTCTTTGTGCTGTGATTTCTACGCAATGGAAGATCTATATCGATATGTTCAATAATCAGTGATGGTGGCGTCTTCATTATATAAATATCATCCGCGAGATAAACTGCTTCGCTGATATCGTGTGTGACGAAGATAATAGTAGAGTGAAACCGGTGCCATAAGTCAATCAACATATCCTGCATCTGGATACGTGTTTTGACATCGAGTGCACCAAAAGGCTCATCCATCAATACAATTTCGGGATTGGCTATAAGGCTACGTGCAATGGCTACACGTTGTAATTGTCCACCTGAGAGTGCGGGATATTGTGCATATTTTTTTTCATGGCCCGCCAATCCTACCAACTCAATCATCTGCATAGCCTGGGCATACCTTTCTTTTTTAGGTAATCCCTGGTAATCCAATGCTAATGCCACATTATCCAAAACAGTCATCCATGGAAGTGAGGAATATTGCTGAAACACCATACTCACCCGTTGCTTATCGCTGACCGGCTGACCCTTGATAAGTACAGTTCCTTCTGTTGGTTTCTGAAGTCCGGCGATATAACGTAGTAAGGTGGACTTTCCACTTCCCGAAGCGCCCAATAGCACTACGAACTGTCCTTGATCAGGTTTATCTTCTATCAATAAATCAAGGCCTTTGATAATCCAGTTTTTTCCTCCGTCATAGGATTGACCTATGTTCCGAAGTTCAATAATGTTGTCGCGTGCCGATGTATCACTGAATGCTATACTCATGACTTCGCGGGTTGAGTTTGAATAGAATGCAAAGCCACCAAATCACTTCGATGCTGATACCATTTCCAACCCCTGTAAAGAAGAAAGGCAATTACAATGAGGTGCATTACCCATACCGTACTACCAAATACATAACTCAAGGGTTTAAAGCCACCCAGAAAGGGAATAAATTCATTCACCATCAGAATAAAATAAATGCTGATACCAATCCAGCCAAAAGCAACAATCGCATAATCAAGTATGACTCTGACAATACTTTTTTGTTGAAGACGCGACAATTTAATGGCGTCTTTAGCCTGGTATTTATGAGGGAAAAGTTCTCGATCGAGCCATACAAATATTTTATCCTGCAATACCCCTATCACCATAATGACAATCAGCAAGGCAAAAACTTTATCTATCCTACCCTGCCTGAAACCAGCTTTCCAGATCAGATCACCAATACCCCCCTGACTTCCGATACCCTCAGCTACAATGATATACGTCCACGAGATGGCAGTAAGCACTCTGATGTCATCAGACAATCTGGAAAGAACACTTGGAAAGTAAACCGATTTCAAAATTTGCCAATCACTTGCGCCTAATGTATGTGCTGTCTTGATATATACATCATCAACTTCATCAATACGCTGCACTATAATTGGAAGCAAATAAATAAGAATTCCAAATGCGAGAAAATGAATTTTCATCGGTGCGTCAATTCCGAACCACACGATAAATAATCCAGTCAATGCAGTCAGTGGTATATACCGAATAGCATCAACCTGTCGTTGAAATCCCCATCTAAACCATTTGATCAATCCGATGGTAAATCCAACAGGAATGGCAATTAATATAGCCTCTATATATCCTGAAATATTCAGCCCAATACTTAATCCTGCATTCCTCAATAATTCATTGTCGTTGAACAATGCAGCAAAGGAAGTAAGTACCCGCATCGGGGACGGCAGAATTCCCGGTGTAACAACAGGTGTGCTGCCACTGGTCAATAACGTCCATATTAATAGAACGACTACTACACCAATTATGGCAAAAAGCAGCTTAAGCGTAGCACTGCCTTCATCGGTTCCACCTAATAGCTTCATTGAAAAAGCTTTTTATAAATAGCTATCAATTAATTCGCAACAAGCTGAAAGTCCGTACGCCTATTCTTCGACTTACAATCATCACTTTGATTTTGCTCGCATCCTGCTATAGGTTTATCAGGTCCATTACCGATGATAATAAAGCGGTTTTTATCAATGCTGTATTCCTTAGCGAGGTAGTCTGCAACTGCCTGAGCACGCTTACGAGACAATTCCAGATTCATCGCCTTTGATCCTACATTATCGGTGTTTCCCTCTATACGTACTCTCGAATTAGCAAATGATCTTGCGATGTCAGAAAACTGAAGATCAATAATGGTAGCTGCATTGGGATCAAGTGTTGATTTTCCTGAAGCGAAGTTGATACTTACTGGTTTGCTGGCAACTGCAGGAGCTAATTTTTCTGCTGCCGTTGGTGCAGAAAATGTTGGGCTGGCCTCTGCTGCATAAGATGGACCGGAAAGTTTTTCATTACCTGCCTGTACAGCTGTAGTCCAAATAGCTGACCGCCATGAAGGTGCTTCCTTTTCAGCATCTCCTGTCATCACAAAAGTCTTGCTCATTTTTGTATACAGGTCTTCACCTGTTTGGCCTTTATAACCTGCATTTAGCCCAAAGAAATTTACATTATCACCATGATTGGTCCAGTAAACAACTTCAGTCATTCCCATAGCATCTTCTACCCCGAGCTTATTTAATTCAGCAAGATATTTAGCAGCTTTATCCCGATTCGCCGGAGTTTCTTTCAACTCAGCCACAGCACGCATCCATCCCTCATAGAAACCTTCGATCATCTCACGATTATTATTCAGATAAGATTCTTTTGCAAAAAAGATATCCGAAATCACATGCGATTGATTCTTTGTAGTCAATAATACTTTTGATCCGGGAACATCTTGCGTAGCTAACATATCATCCGGGCTCCATACAACAGCAGCATCTACATCACCACTTTTGAATATTTGTGCAGCCGTAATATTGTCAGTAGTTTTTACAACTTCTACATCCGAATATTTAAGATTGGCAGCTTCCAAAGCAGTCACTAATAAAGTTTGTGCCGG
Organism: Saprospiraceae bacterium; assembly: GCA_043752765.1. Lineage (GTDB taxonomy): Bacteria > Bacteroidota > Bacteroidia > Chitinophagales > Saprospiraceae > Opimibacter. The sequence continues at coordinate 8,901 of JAYUXX010000515.1, forward strand.
TGAAGGAACTGCAATCACGATTTTCTTTCCCTTGAGGTCATTGACTGTGTTGATACCTCTCTTGACGATGATCGCATCACCACCCCTTGACCAGTCCACCTGCATAAAGGCCTTCGGCTTATATGCATTAATATCTGCGGGACCCGTATAAAGTGGAAATGCATCAGCTGTTTGTACAGCTACATCATACTCATCCGCAATCCATGCATTCATTGCATTGATGAGATCGTTTTCTAACACGAATCTTACTTTGAATCCGTATTCTTTAAAGAACCGGGATCGCTCATTAGGTTCTGAACCCTCATTAAAATATAGTCCTGGCCCATATCCACCCCAGGATACCAACTGAACGACAAGCGTATTCTCATCATCTTTAAAACCTGTCTTTTGGTCATCGCCCGGATCTTCTATTTTAGCTTCATCAGCTTTTTTCTTGAGATTAGTTCCTAATGAAGTTTTATTGAGAAGAAAATATCCTCCTGCGACGATAAGTCCTAAAATAAGTAATGTAATAGCAAGTTTTGCAAAAGCAGTTAATCGTGTGGCCATGTTTTGTTTTTATTAATTTATTCTTGGAAAAGTTATTGTGGAATGTTTATTCAAAGAAAGTATCATATTGATTCCCGCGGACCTCAACTTTTTCCGGTCGCTTCATCGGAGCATTAATATCAAGCACATTGGAATCGTCCTCAGCTTCTTTCAATAAAGTTTCTTTTTGTCCGCCCAATATAGCAGAGACTCCTTCTTTTTCCCACCTCTCAAGCATCTTAAGACCCTCTTCTTCGAAGATACCATTTTGAAGATCGACAGAGTTCATGAAGTTCTCTGACATATCCATAAAGCGTTCCATCTCTCCTACCTTATTCGCTACATCATCAGCTATAGCCTCAAGTGCCATATCAAACATCGCACGCTTATCTCCATCACCACTAATTATACTCATAGCAGATTTCATAGCACTATGACTCGCATGCATCGCTTTCCGTTCCTGGTCTTTAATTTCAACCTGGTCCTGAATATCTTCCAGCATGACCTCACTGTTCTCATACATCTTACGCAGCACCCGGTAAAGAATCTCCATCTTTTTGTACAAGTCCTCCAACTTGATGTTTGATTCCTTTAGTCGTCCGGCTTTCCTGCTCTTCAGGATCATGACAGCTTGCTTTTCTGTCTCTTTTGCCTGACTTGCGAGATGGAGGTTGCTTTGAATTTCTTTACGGTTATTCAGGATCAGTTCCTGCAGCTTATGCATCTGACCTCTTAGCATGCTTACCTGCCGGTTCATCTTTCTCAGGTTTTCTTTCAGATCACTTACATAACCTTTAAGTATCCCGATCGGATCCATTTTTACAAAAATGCCAGTGATAGCCCGCATCGCACTTTTGTACATGTACCAAACCAGGTTACGTGCTTTCGGATCAAGAGCTGTAAAAATAATAGTACCAAATACTGCAAGCGTGACAATGAGCCCAACACCTGTGGTCATCGCCGCTACTACAAATGCAATCGATTTGACTGTTAGAAATGCAGCTAACGCAACGATGGCAGCAAGAAAAATACCCCCCGTTACACCTTCCGGTCGTTGCCAAAATGACTTTGCCTTAAATCCTTCCATTTATTTTTTGATTACGTAAGGTGTGCCTCTATGTTTTGTACATCACTCTGAATCTGGCTCAGGAGTGCCTGATAGGTTGCTCCAAAATCACTGGTCGTTTGCGTCAGTTTATCACTGGCTGTATTAATGTCCTGTTCAAGAGTGCCGATACGTTTACGATGATCTTCAATATCCACTTTAAGCTTCTCAATCTGAGCTTGCTTATCCTGGATCATTTGTTCCATCTTTTTAATCTCATTGTGTTTCCCGGTCAGGTTTTTATCACGCTGTCCAGTTAATGCCTCCTGAAACTTGGCTTCTTCTTTTGCTAACACATCCATGTAGAGCCTGGCACTGGATATGATCTTATCTTTTGTAGCCCCCATTGTTTGGGCAGTGGCATAGGCTGATTTAAAGCGGGTACTGTCATCCATCGGAACATTAGCCAGGGATCGCAGGAAGTCCTTAAACTCCAGGTAGTCAAATCCTTCCTGGTTGTTAGATTGTAAGGCACCGAATAATACTTCCAGAAATTTATCCTGAACCTGGCCTTTTGAGTTGCCTCCGACAACGACCGGAGCTGGCCTTGTATAGGTTTGGCTTTCTTTTTCCGGTTTAGCTGAAGGCACAGCATTAATCTTGGCTTCATTCCCTTCCGGAGTTGATTCTCCTTCCTCGATAACAAATAAAGACTTGAGCTTTTTAAACATTTGTTGACAGTAGTTGGTGCAATAAAGTGCAATAACGCATAAAAATAAGGATTAGGTTCAAGTTGAGCAGGTAGGGAGTGGCTAAAATTCATTTCATTTCAAACGGTTGACCTCATAGGGACTTATCCTACCTTTGCCAGATGATAGATCATGTCCACGTTCCATCTGAAATTGGAGCTCTGCAACGCGTCATTGTACATAGACCGGATGTCGGTATTGCACGTATTTCACCCCGTCAGGCTGGCGAATTGCTCTTTGATGACATCGTTCACCTTCCTAAAATGCAGGAGGAACACGACATTTTTACATCCATACTGGCTCATTTCATAGGTCGTGAAAACGTGCTGGAGGTTAAAGACCTTGTTTTGCAAAGCCTTGAAGCTGACCCTAAAGCGCGGGAGCATTTCATGGGGTACATTGCCAATTTCGAAGAATTGCCGCTCAAATTTGTAGAGGAGCTGAATGCAATGGACGATGAAAGGTTGACCCAGGTATTGATTACCGGGCATGATGTAACAACAGATTACATCTATTTTGATCCGGTTCCAAATCTCATTTTTACCCGGGATATAGCTGTGGTAGTGAATGATCATATCATCATTACGAAAGCCGCGAAAGAAGCCCGGTACAGAGAAAACCTGATTTCCCGTTTTATTTTCTGGTATCATCCGCTATTTCAACACCTTAAAGAGCAAAAAAGGGTCATTAATCTCAACGACGTTGATTTGTTTCCACCATCCCGATCAGGCGAGCGTATCTCAATTGAGGGAGGGGACATGATGATCCTGAATGGACAATATCTCCTGATTGGTTGTAGCGAAAGGTCTACGCCCCATGCTTTCCATTCGTTAATGAAAGTTTTGTTTGAGCGTAATGTCATTGAGCATGTTGCCATGGTTGTGATTCCTCGTGAAAGGTCCTATATGCACATTGATACGATATTTACACATATCGATGTAGAACATATTGTGGCATATAAACCAATCGTACTTGATGGTTTAAGTAGTTATGTAGAAGTTTTTGATAAAGATGGTTGTCAGCGCTTTTACTCCTCCATCGGAGAATTTGTTAAAAAAGAAATTAACAATCATATTGAATTCATCCTTAGCGGGAATGGGATTTCCCCGCACCAGGAGCGGGAACAATGGACTGATGGATGTAACCTTGTAAGCATTCGGCCTGGAGTTGCTTTGACTTACGACCGGAACCCCTATACAGAGATAGCTTTCAAAAATGCCGGATTTACCGTTTTAAGAGCTGAAGATTTCCTGCGTAACGCAAATGCGGATCCTTTGTATTCCGCTACGATTCAAAAGACGATTATCACTTTACCGAGTAATGAATTATCCCGGGCGAGAGGGGGTTCTCATTGTATGACCTGCCCTATTCTTCGTTCGTGAGTTATCATCATTCACACCAGCTAAGAGTAAGATATGCGGAGACTGATCAGATGGGATTCGTTTATTATGGTGTTTATGCTCAGTATTATGAGGTTGCCCGCGTTGAAGCTTTACGGAATATTGGAATACAATATGCCCTAATTGAACGAGAACTTGGGATTTGGCTACCGGTGATGCACATGCAAGTTCGTTTTCTTAGGCCAGCCCGGTATGACGATTTGCTTACGATTGAAACTACAATTCCTGCGATGCCGGAGAGCGACATCAGGTTTCGTTATGAAATAAAGAATGAATCCGGAGTTTTGATAAACGGAGCTTTGGTTAAGTTGTGTTTCCTGGATGCTGCTACACAGCGAAGGATTAATGCACCTGAGATTATCAAAGAATCCCTGATCTCGTATTTTTGAATCTTATGCCATTCTGGACGACGAAGTATAATAAGCTAAAAGCTTTTCTTCACCGGCAAACACTGCCGGGTTTCAAAGGCATACCCATTGCTACGATTTTAAAATATTTATGGAAAGAAATAGGCCGTGATGATATTTTTACACGGGCTAACTCCATGGCGTTTAGTTTTTTCATTTCAATCTTTCCTGCTCTTTTGGTTTTCCTGGCTCTATTGCCTTATCTGCCCATCGGCAATATGGTCATAGCCTTCAGAAGAGGCTACGTCGGTCTTCTACCAAAAGAAATGGCAGATTATATCGATGCGATTATTATTGAAATGACCCAGACAAGCAGAGAAGGACTTTTGAGCGTAAGTATAATTCTGGCTCTCATTTTTGCTTCCAATGGAGTATTGTCCATGCTAAAAGGTTTTCATAAGAGTTATGAGATGACCTATAAAAAGCAAAACTCGCTTCAACAACGATGGAGGGCGCTTCAATTGACCATGTTGCTGGGGGTTTTATTTCTCGGCTCTTTGGCTACGATCATTTTGGGGAAACCAGCGCTGTTGAAAGCAGTCTCGTACGCCGGTGTAGATAATGAGAATTATTATTTCTACAACTTTGTCAGGTGGGCAAGCATATTTATCTTTTACTATATCTGCATAGCCATCATCTACAACATAGGACCGGCCTACAAAAACAAGGAAAAACTATTTTCACCCGGAGCCTTGTTAGCTACTATTCTCTCTGGATTCAGTTCATTTGGATTTTCCATTTACGTGGAAAATTTTTCTTCATACAATGAGATCTATGGATCGATTGGAGCACTAATCCTCATTCTACTATGGCTACAGATTAATTCATTTATTATTCTCCTCGGGTATGAACTAAATGCCTCGATTGCAATTAATAGAGATCTGTTGGCTTATAAAGACCAAACTTGATTTGAGGTGCTCCTCTGCTCGATTCACGGACAAGCAATGGCAATGCATTTTACCCTCAATTCGTTGACTATATTTACAAAGTCTATGAAACATTTACTTATACTACCATTTTGTTTTTTGCTTGGGGCGATTTCCCTTTATGGACAGGCTAAGTATTCCAATGAATTCCTAACACTTGGAGTGGGAGGAAGAGCACATGGCATGGGAGGTGCGGTGGCTGCCAGTGTTTCTGATATATCAGCCTCTTACTGGAATCCTGCAGGAATGACTTCCATAACATCAGTTGCCCAATTTCATGGTATGCACGCCGAATGGTTTGCAGGTATTGCCCAGTACGATCAATTGTCATTTGGTAAAAAATTGAGTGAAGAGCATAATTCATATGGTTCCATTTCACTGATCAGAATGGGTATTGATAATATTCCGAATACACTTCGTCTTATCGGTCCTGATGGTTCCATCAATTACGACCGGATTGTGACATTTTCTGCAGCGGATTATGCAGCGTTTTTATCATATGCCCGAAAGTTGGGTAATGGTGGATGGTTTGCTGGAGGTTCTGTAAAAGTTATACATCGGAGCATCGGCGCGTTCGGAAAGTCCTGGGGATTTGGAGCTGATGTTGGCGTTCAATACAGGAAAGAAAAATTTGCTTTTGCGATCATGGGGCGTGATCTTACCACAACATTCAACAGCTGGACATTTTCATTGTCTGATGAAGAGAAACAAATTTTTACACAAACCGGTAACGATATTCCTGTCACAACTCTTGAACAAACACTACCCACATTCATTGTTGCCGGTGCTTATAAACTAAATGTAGGACAAAAGAGTAAACTTCTTTTTGAAGTGGATTTTGATATTACAACGGATGGTGAACGCAATACGTTGATCTCTTCCAAGGCTATCAGCATAAGTCCTCGCATGGGTGTTGAATTTTCACTCGTCAATCGAATATTCCTCCGAAGTGGTATTTCTAATATACAAGAGGTAAAAGACATAGCAGATCCCACACAAACAGACTTTACATTTCAACCGAATGCAGGAATTGGACTTAAGCTAGGCAGACTTCGTCTTGACTATGCATTCACTAACATAGGTGATGTTTCAGGATCCCAATTGTACAGTCACATATTCGGGCTCATTCTCGACTTCGAAGATCTTGCGGGGAAAAGTGAAAGCAAATA
>JAYUXX010000516.1:0-6692 GCA_043752765.1 Saprospiraceae bacterium
GCCTGTCCAATTTCACACTCTATCCAAATAGGCTGGTCGAAGTTGAGTGAAATTACTCGCCGTATATATTGGTTGAGCTCTACTAATGAATATGCAGCAGGATCTGACATAAATATGTGCCTTAAGCTGCATCAACCTTTAGTAATTCTGTTACAAGAGCTGCGGCTTCCTGTAAAAGAATGGCAGAGTGAACCTTAAGTCCGCTTTCGTCTATAATTTTTTTTGCAATATCAGCATTCGTTCCCTGCAATCTCACAATTATGGGGATCTGGATATCGCCAATGTTTTTATAGGCGTCCACAATACCTTGAGCTACGCGATCGCAACGCACAATTCCTCCGAATATATTGACCAGAATTGCTTTCACACTCGGGTCTTTCAAAATAATCCGAAACGCATTCTCAACCCTTTTCGCATCAGCAGTACCTCCGACATCAAGAAAGTTTGCCGGAGAACCTCCCGATAATTTGATAATGTCCATCGTAGCCATTGCAAGGCCAGCTCCATTCACCATGCAACCTACATTGCCATCCAGATTGACATAATTAAGCCCATATTCTTTTGCCAACAATTCAGTTGGGTCTTCTTCATTTGGGTCATGCCAGGCTGCAATATCTTTGTGACGATAAAGTGCGCTGTCATCCATAGAGGCTTTGCAATCTACCGCCACAACTTCACCCAAACCATTTACGAGAACTGGATTTATCTCAAGTAGAGTAGCATCACTGTCTACAAATGCCTTGTAAGCTTTGGCTACAAATTGAGTCATACTTTTTAAGGTCTCTCCACTCAGGCCAAGATTGTAAGCAACCTTTCGTCCTTCATATGCCTGTAAACCAAGAGACGGATCGATATATTCCTTAAAGACAAGATCCGGCGTATTCTCAGCCACTGCTTCGATATCCATTCCACCTTCCGTGGAATAAATAATTACGTTCCGCTGTGTAGCTCTGTCCGTCAATATAGACATGTAATACTCTTTACATTGATTATACTCGGGTATGTAGACATCCTCAGCTATCAATATTTGTCGCACAAGTTTTCCCGGACCGTCAAGGCCCCCAGGTGTCTGAGGAGTTTTGAGCATCATGCCTAAAATAGCTTCCGCCTTCTCTTTTAGTTCCTCTAGGTTCTTAACCACTTTGACGCCTCCACCTTTACCGCGACCTCCTGCATGAAGCTGGGCTTTCACTACCGCTACCGGGCTGCCTGATAGCTCGGTAATCTTCTGATAAGCCTCTATTGCTTCTTCAGTCGTGATAGCTACAATTCCCCGTTGAATCTTAATTCCAAAACGACTTAGCAATTCCTTGCCCTGGTATTCGTGCAGATCCATTTTAATTTTTGTTTTTTAAGAGTATGGTGCGAAACTAAGTATTTCATTCTTCTTTCAACATGGACATTGCTTTCTCCACTTGATCTGTGGGAAATTTACAAACTTTGTTTTGGCAAACATAAATAAGTGTCTGACCCTCAGATAGTTTGTTTTCCAATAACGGCAATCCTGAATCATCCGGCCCTCCCAGAAAAATAACAACCGGTAAGAATGTCTTCTGCATTTCTGCCAGTACTGCTTTATACTCATTACCCACGATTGCAACCTCAAAAGGTGGGTCAATCATAGAAAGCATTAATTGACACCAGTTGCTGTAGAACGATGGCTGTCCATCCCTAAGGATAAGCGGCCATACTTGTTCCATCATTTGCTTTGCCCGATCAGTGTATTCTGTATTATAAAGTAATTCACCAAGCACTAAAAGATTTCTTGCCATAGTGCTGTTAGCTGATGGAATTACATTGTCACTTACTTCAATGCGTCGCGCTATTAACGGTGCATCAAGGTCTGAGGTAAAGTAAAATAACAATGAGGAGTCTCCATCAAAATGCTGAAGGACATGATCAGTTAATCCTTTAGCTTGATTTAACCAGGTGATATCAAAAGTAGCCTGATATAATGAAAGAAAAGCCTGAATGACATTGGCATAATCATCTAAAAATGCGTTAATAGTTGATTTTCCGTTTTTAAAGTTTCGATCAAGTCGATAATCATCTTTGATGAGGTGATCATTGATGAAAGTTGCATTTCTTAATGCTGTTGATATATAATTTTTATCCCCACTCACACGATAGGCATCTATATATCCGCTCAACATCAATCCATTCCATGAAGCGAGAATCTTATCATCTAGTCCGGGAGCGATTCTTTGTTTTCTGGTTTGAATCAACCGCTCATGTGAGTCTAAAATACTGCCATGAAATTGTTCTAAACTCACATTATATTGCCTGGCGACCTCAGAAGGATTGCGATGCCTGTTTAATATATTATTTCCCTTTTCCCAGTTACCTCCTGGCTTGATATCATAGTAAGCAAAAAATAAATCTCTGTCCCTGGCATCCGGAATGAGTTGTGTGAGTTCCGGGACAGTCCAGACATAATATTTACCTTCTTCACCTTCACTGTCCGCATCAAAAGAACTATAAAATCCACCCGATGCATCAGTCCAATAAGTATCTACAAAATCCAGGGTCTGTCGAACAACATCGAGATATTCCTTTTTTCCACTCCATGCGTATCCTTGTGCATAAAGTGAAACCAGTTGACCATTATCGTATAACATTTTTTCAAAGTGGGGAACAAGCCATCTATCATCCGTAGAATAGCGTGCAAATCCACCCTCGAGTTGGTCATAAATACCTCCCTCCATCATCTTATCAAGTGTGACTGTTACCAATTCAGTGGCATCCTCATGATTATATCTCCCTGCATAATGCATGAGATACTGCCAGTTATTCGGCATGGGAAATTTGGGTGATCCTCTACGTCCCCCCAATCTTGGATCCATTCGCGACAGAAATGCCTTGGTTACATCCTCCGCATTTTTCATAGTGATAGCGGGAGCATCACCACGTCCGATAGTTTCTAAACCATGATCCTTGACACCAGCGACTAATCGGGTTGCATAGTCTAATAGTTTTTCAGGTTCTTCTTCATAAGTTTTCCGGAAATATTCCAGGACTTCAAGCCAATTCTTCCTGGGAAAATATGTACCGGCCCATACGGGTCTGCCATCCGGAAGCGCAAAGGAGTTTAACGGCCATCCACAACCGGTGTCGTTGGAAAGCTGACATGCAGCCATATAAACATCATCTATGTCAGGACGTTCTTCTCTGTCGACTTTAATGTTTATAAAATATTTATTCATCATGGCCGCTACAGTACTGTCTTCGAAGGATTCATGTTCCATGACGTGACACCAATGACAGGATGAATAGCCGATACTTATTAGAAGAAGTTTGTTTTCATTTTTTGCTTTTTGTAATGACTCGTCATTCCATGCGTACCAGTCAACTGGATTGTGGGCATGTTGTAATAAATATGGACTGCTTTCATGGATGAGTTGGTTCGTATGTTGTTCTTTCATATCGGCGTTTTGGCATTGGATGAATCCAGAGAAGGGAATCATCAGTAGAATAACGAGACGTAATGTCACAAAGGAGGCTTGATTAGCAATAAACACGAGGCAAATTAAGGCTTTCTGGATGGGAATGAAGGAAAATGGTAGCACACTTAGTTAAGCTCCATGTGTAAGTGTATCACACTAGTAATGCGGGCAAATGGCTTTCCCTTAAGTTTTAAGGTCTATGATATACTTTTGCACACATTTCAGAGGAAATATTGAAAAAGGTATGATTGTAATGAAATTTGGAGGTACTTCTGTTGGCAGCGCCGAACGTATCAACCAATTAATCGAAATAGTTCGCAAACGTTCTGGGGAAGATCAACTGGTGATAGTCATATCGGCAATGGCCGGCATCACGAATCTTCTCGAAGAAGCTTGTAACAAAGCAGCAAACAAAAATGAAAGTTATCGCAGCACGCTTGACATTATCATCCGTCGTCATGAAGAGTGCATTGGTTCGATACCATTTACCCCGTCTATTTCTTCTGATCTCATCGATCAGATCCGGGAGCCCCTTCACAGACTTGGTGTTATATGTCGGGGCTTGAGCCTTGTTGGAGACCTGACTGCTAAAACCAAAGCACATATTATGAGCTTTGGCGAACTTCTTTCCTATAAAATAGTACATGCCGCTTTACAATCTGCAGGAATAACTGCATCAACTATTGATAGCCGTGAAGTGATCGTTACAGATAATGATTATCTATCAGGTCGTGTTGATTTTGAAGAAACCAATAAAAGGATCATAAATCAGGTAGGCAATGAACACTCCATTTTTATAGCACCCGGATATATTGCGAAAAGCAGGACTGGTGAAGGCACCACACTTGGCAGAGGGGGATCCGATTACACAGCAGCTATTTTTGCCGGTGCTTTGAATGCATCACGTCTGGAAATATGGACTGATGTAAATGGAATGATGTCTGCAGATCCGCGACTTGTTAAAGACACGATTACAATACCGACTATGAGTTATGAAGAAGCCATGGAACTGAGTTACTTCGGAGCCAAGGTAATTTATCCTCCTTCGATTCAACCTGCACTGGCCCGAAACATTCCGATCATCATTAAAAACTCTTTTGAGCCCGAACACACTGGAACAATTATTTCCAGGTATCCTGAACGGGATTCACACTTTGTGAAAGGATTAACCTGCATACAGAACATCGCATTAGTGACGGTTACAGGCCCGGGTATGATCGGCACTCCAGGGATTGCTCAGCGCTTTTTTCAGGCGCTTGGCGATGCGGGCATTAATGTTTATTTCATGACACAATCATCATCTGAACATAGTTTTTGTTTTGCGATCAGCCATAACGATGCAGAAGATGCCAAAGAGGCTATTGAATCTGTTTATGTATTTGAAATCACTACCGGAAGAATCGATCCGGTTCATCTTGAATTCAATCTTGCATTAGTGGCCGTGGTAGGTGATGGAATGCGAGAAAGAGCCGGAATCGCCGGGAAACTTTTTAGCTTGTTGGGTGAGAATGGAATTAACATTCGCGCCATTGCGCAGGGATCCACTGAGCGGAATGTTTCTTTTGTTGTGGATCAACATAATGCGACCAAGACTTTAAATGTATTGCATGAAGGATTTTTTCTATCCAGATGCAAAACAGTGCATTTGTTTTTGATGGGAACAGGTAATGTTGGTTCCACCTTAATCCATCAAATTGCAAATAGCCAAAAATCTTATCGCGAAAAATTTGGACTGGATTTAAAAGTATGTGGAATTGCCAATAGCAAATTCATACATCTTGATCCGATGGGGATTGACCTGCATACGTGGGAAAGTGTTCTGAAAGAAAAAGGAACAGCTTTAAGTCTGGTTACATTAAAAAAGCAAATCAAAGAATTCAACTTACGAAACAGCATACTTGTAGATGTCACGGCTTCAGAAGAAGTCAGTAATATTTATCTGGATGTACTTTCTTCAAGTGTGCATGTGGTGACTGCAAATAAGATTGCGGCTTCATCAGCTTTCGAAAATTATAAAAGCATAAAAGAAATTTCCACCAAACACAATGTGAAGTTCCTGAACGAAACCAATGTGGGTGCCGGGCTTCCTGTGATCAAAACGATCAGGGATCTTGTATTGACGGGTGATCGTATTCACAGAATTCAGGCTGTTTTGTCAGGAAGTCTGAATTATATTTTTGACAGGATAGGAAGTGATGGTATTGCTTTCTCAGTGGCGGTTACAGAAGCAAGAGAAAAAGGTTATACGGAACCAAATCCGGCATTGGACCTGAGCGGCAAGGACGTGATGCGTAAAATTTTAATTCTAACACGTGAGACGGGCTTGAATCTTGAGATGGAAGACATCCAAAATCAGCCATTTCTACCTGCCGGAACTTTGGATGATAGTCATTGGCCGGATCTACTAAAAAGCCTTGAAAAGCTTGATGCTAATTTTGAAGAAGAACGGAAAAAAATAGCAAGGGAAAACAAAAGATGGCGCTATATGGCTTCTTTAATTGATGGGGTTGTGAGTACAAAACTTGAAGAAATTGACGAAACCCATCCGGCATATCATTTAAAAGGTACCGACAATATGATTCTCATGTGGACGGATCGGTATGAGAATCGTCCTATGGTAATTGCCGGTGCAGGAGCGGGACCAGAAGTAACCGCTTCCGGGGTTCTTGCTGATGTTATTTCTATTTCCAACGTTTAAGAAAATGGAATATAAAAGCACGGGCAACAATCAACTTCATATCGGTTTTAAAGAAGCCGTTTATCAGGGCCTGGCATCGGATGGGGGATTGTTTGTTCCTCAAAATATCCCAACACCCGAAAAGGGCTTGTTTGATAGCTTACTAATGATGGATAATGCTGATCTCGCGTATTCACTCTTACACTCTTTTGTAAAAGAAGATCTTACTTCTCAAGACCTCAAACGAATTATTGAACAAGCATTCTCTTTTGAAATTCCTCTCAAAAAAATTGGGAACTCGGAAATTTATACACTTGAATTATTCCATGGTCCAACCTGGGCATTTAAAGATGTGGGAGCGCGATTTCTAGCGGGCTGCTTATCTGCATGGTCTCAGAAAGCTGAAGAAGTGACAATTCTAGTAGCGACTTCAGGGGACACAGGTGGAGCTGTTGCGAATGGATTTTATCGACAGCCGGGAACCAAGGTTGTGGTTTTATATCCTTCCGGAAAAATTTCTTCTTTGCAAGAAATGCAGATTGCCGGACTTGGTGAAAATATCTTTGCTGTAA
>JAYUXX010000517.1:0-2702 GCA_043752765.1 Saprospiraceae bacterium
TTATCAGATAAATAATCGAGGTCCTGACGCAACACGCAACTATTTCCTTCCAACAACATTGATATCCTCGCTTTCCAAAATATTCTTTGAGTAACCATCTAATGCCACTCGAATCATGGCCTTCGCAAGGGTATTCGTGTCCGAAACAAATTTGGGTATCCGTTTCAAAATAAAATATAAAGGGCCGAGGGCTGTGTATAATATATTGTACAATCCCGTTCTGGAACGAATTCCTCGCTTCGGTTGAATAAAACCCGGTCTGAACATATATGCATTTTTAAACCCAAGTTTCAAGATTTCATTTTCTGCCCTACCCTTTACGCGTGCCCACATTGTCCTTCCTTTCTCTGTACTATCCGTTCCTGCTCCTGAAACAAAACAAAATGTCATATCAGGATTTAAACCTAGTAGCTGCCGGGCAAATGTAACCGGGAGATCATACATAATATGTGTATAATCAACTTCATTCATCCCTGCCGATGTCATACCCAGGCAAAAGAAACATGTATTATATCCTCTCAAGTCTTCCCTGACGTTGTCCAGATTGAAAAAGTCTTTAACTAATACCTCTATCACTTTGGGATGCTTCACATCAATAGGACTTCGATTGACAAGTAAAATGGCTTCTACGTCAGGACTGTCAATACTTTCCAACAAACATGCTTTTCCGATCATTCCTGTAGAACCGGTGATGATAACGTTGATTTTACTCATTTAGAAATATTCTTTTCTTCCCGAATATGTACTCAATAGTTCATTATAGGATATACAAAATCTTCAATTCTATTGACTATAGATGAAACTACACTATATCGTAATAACAATCCAATACGTAAGGTTTTGATTTTTTGCAGAAGCTATATGTTAAATTGAGGATCCTGATCAGTTAAGTTTCTAGTTTCAAATTTTATATATCTATAGGGAACCTCGAATAACCCCTTAATTTGTATTAAATAAATTCATAATGTGTTGATATTCAACAAGGTTCTTTTTTGATCAGTTGGTTATTAGAGGTGCCCTATATTATTGCTTTACCCGCTGTCTTTCCTCCTCGCCGCTTGTCTTTCGATCTCGTTTTCCTTTTACCTTCTGATTCCCGAAATTCTGTGAATAACTAATCTTAATAGTAGGTTGACTAAATATAAGGTCTGCCTTGAAGTATTGATTTTGTTCAGGCAGATCAGATTCGCCAATGAATTTTTGAGAATTCAATAAATTATCATATCCAACTCTAAGTGTTCCTCCATTGTCACTAAACTTTTTTTGAAGCCCTACATTTAAAGCTCCGCTTGGCTTAATAAACACCACGCCAAAGAGACCACCCGTATTAAAATATCCTGAAGCCTCAAAAGTGAAGTTCGATGGCAATGTAATTGTTTGTGTAGAAAACAGACTTAAACCTGAAAATTTAAATGATGTCAATTTTGTATCATAGTATTTTCTTGCGTTTTGATTTCCTGCAAGGATATTATAATACATATTCCACCATTTTACTGGTGTCACAGGTATAGATAGTGTAAGCGTAAATGTTCGGGTATCTTTCAAATTTTCAGCAAATAGAAGTTGTTTATTTGTTCCTGGAATGACACTATTCTGAAATTGGGCTATCGAACTATCCTCTATACTGTACTCGAGGGAAAGTAAAATAGTTTTATGACGATAACCGATTTTGAAATTATTTGAGGTTGCCGGTTGCAAGGCCGAATTACCAGAAAAAAAAGTAGTAGGATCCAAAAAGATGACAAATGGAGCCATGTCATCAAATGTAGGACGCGTGATTCTCCGGCTATAGGCGAAGGTCATGGTATAATTCTCATCAAAATCCTTAGACAAAAAAACACTCGGAAACCATTCTCCAAATTGCCTGTCAACAATGTCAGGCTGATCGGCAGAACCCAAATGAGAATTCGTGTATTCATATCTGAGCCCCGCTTTCAAATTGATTCCGGCGAAAGTAGGTGCTTCGACAGATGCATACCCCGCAAAGACATTTTCATCAAGTTCATATTTTGCTGTCAGGGATGGATTCTCTATCCACTCTTGACCTTCCCAATAATCCACCCCTACATCATTGGTGAATTGGGAAAGCGACCCTTTAATGCCCGTTTCAAGTTTCATTTTCTTACCGATCCCGGTAGTATAATCGATTTTGCCTACCCTGATATCGATAGGTGTAATTTTATGTGATCTTGTATTATTACTAAAAAGGAGATTGTTCTGTCCATCAGAATACACGTTTTCATATTCAGTGGGATTATTGTCCCGGTAAGAAAGAACATCAGCATCTAAAGTTAGAAGTCGTCCTTCCGAAAAAGCATGCTGGAGATTAATATTTCCACCAAGATGCTTCCATTGATTTAACTCAGTATTGTTAATCAGGATCGATGTATCCAGATGACCATTTCGTGAAATGAAAGATGTATTCACAGCATCCATAGTCCATTTTGTATCATAACCGTCCACTAATACACCCACGACTGTTTTTTCATCCAATTGATAATCAATTCCAACTCTGGCATTATGATTATTCGTTTCAGGATCTCTCACACTTCTTGTATCGGTCTCCAACTGATCGCCATTCAACAATATCCGCCTGTAAAAAGCAAAGACCTGTTCCGCTCCATCCCTGGTATAACCATAATCACCATATAAATTTGCTTTTCCTTTCCTGTAATTAAAATTCAAATTTGTACTTACCTGTT
>JAYUXX010000518.1:0-2697 GCA_043752765.1 Saprospiraceae bacterium
AACTGTGGAAAATTGGTCGATCAGGATTGGATTCTCTGATAGTAAGCGGTCAAGTGACCTGGAAATATGTTCTGCGTGAAAAATTTCTTCAACCTCAAATGATGTTTTCAAATGACCTATTCCCCTCCCCTGATTTTCAGAAAGCTCTAGTGTAACCTTATCGCGGGACAAGGAAATGATCAGATCAGGTGGGTTAGTTATAATGGACATCGAATGTTAAAAAAGGTCCTCCTTGGGTAGCAATGATAAGGAATAATTCAGGCTTAAAGTTCTGATTTAAGCCTAATTATGGTCTCAAGCTTGCAACCCTACGAAAGATTTATAAGCTATTTTTGTGCCATGATTGATCGGGTCGATTGTCTATTAGCCATTGAATCATCCTGCGATGATACCTCTGCTTCAGTTCTCTGGAATGGAAAAATAGTAAGCAATGTGATCGCAAACCAGGAAATCCACGCCCAATATGGCGGCATTGTACCTGAAGTGGCATCGCGCATGCACCAGGAAAATATAACTCTTGTCGTAGATGCAGCTATACGCAAAGCCGGGATAAATCTCTTCCAGCTCAATGCGATAGCATGTACTTCAGGGCCTGGACTGCTAGGATCATTAACTGTCGGGCTGAGTTTCGCGAAAGCGATGGCACTAAGTCTTGATATCCCTTTCATTTCAGTCAACCATATGCGCGCACATGTGCTATCCCATTTTATCGATGACCCTATCCCTGAATTTCCATTTTTGAATCTTACTGTTTCAGGGGGTCATACACAGATTGTGCTTGTCAAAAGTCATAGTAAAATGGAGGTTATTGGCCAGACCAGGGATGACGCTGCAGGAGAGGCTTTTGACAAGTCCGGTAAGATCCTTGGCCTTGATTATCCAGCTGGACCTCAGATTGACAGACTAGCCAAATCAGGCACACCAATATTTCCATTTCCAATTCCCCAGGTTGAGGGGCTGGATTTCAGTTTCAGTGGATTAAAGACTGCGATCCTTTACTTTATCAGAGATGAGAAATTCAAGGACCCTGATTTTGTATCTAAAAACCTGCCGGATATTTGCGCGAGTATTCAATTTACAATAGTTGAAATCCTGGCTCGTAAAATTCTTGCCGCCGCAATTAAATTTAATATCAGTGAGATTGGGATATCCGGAGGAGTTGCGGCGAATTCGGGATTGCGCAAACGACTTCAGGAATTAGCCGATCAACATAAGTGGAATCTTTATTTTCCAGCTATGGAGTATTGCACAGATAATGCGGGTATGATCGCTATCGCAGGATACTATCAATATCTCGCAGGTAACTTTTCTTCATTGGCCACGGCACCTTATGTCAGGGGGATGGACGAAGGTTAACTGCAACCTCATCAGCGGTGGTATTATCGTAAATACTGCCACGGCATGATGTAGAGAATTTCTAAGGGAGTATGCTCAAATCAAAATGCATAAAAAAGGCGATAGATCTGATCCATCGCCTTTTCTATAAAATTGTATTGGGAAATTAATTTTTGTTATTGTCCATTTCCTCGAACTCTACATCGGTAACATCATCTGCTGCTGTTTTTCCATTACCACCGGAAGTTGAAGAACCATCTGATTGATTTCCTCCTTCCTGCTGACCTGCAGCCTGTTCGGCCTGATAGATATCCTGGCTTGCAGCTTGCCATGCCGTATTGAGGGCTTCAAAGGCCGGATCAATGCGTGTTACATCTTTCGATTCATGAGCTGACTTCAGGGTAGCCAAAGCAGATTCAATAGCGGCTTTCTTATCAGCCGGTATCTTATCTCCATAATCCTTCATTTGTTTCTCTGTCTGGAAGATGAGCGCATCTGCATTATTCATTTTCTCTGCCTGATCTCTCGCAATTCGATCCGATTCAGCATTAGCCTCAGCTTCCATCTTCATTTTCGCGATCTCCTCTTTTGACAGACCTGTGCTTGCCTCTATTCGAACTGATTGTTGCTTGCCGGTTCCTTTATCTTTTGCAGAAACATTCAGGATTCCATTAGCATCAATATCAAAAGTGACTTCAACTTGTGGCGTGCCCCGGGGAGCAGGTGGAATACCATCTAAAATAA
Source organism: Saprospiraceae bacterium (assembly GCA_043752765.1). Classification (GTDB taxonomy): domain Bacteria; phylum Bacteroidota; class Bacteroidia; order Chitinophagales; family Saprospiraceae; genus Opimibacter. The sequence continues at coordinate 2,080 of JAYUXX010000518.1, forward strand.
ACCGGCCAACGGGCCTGTTATCCTTCGCCATTTTGCGTTCGCCCTGCATGATGTGAATCTCAACCGAGGGTTGGTTATCAGCAGCAGTTGAATACACTTTAGATTTTTTTGTAGGGATTGTGCTGTTTGATTCAATGACCACATCGTAAATGCCACCCATAGTTTCAATACCCATGGAAAGCGGGGTCACATCCAGTAGTAATACATCCTGCACATCTCCACTTAACACACCACCCTGGATAGCAGCACCTATGGCAACTACTTCATCAGGATTTACACCTTTACTTGGCTTCTTTCCAAAGAAATCCTCAACAGCTTGTTGGATCCGCGGAATACGTGTAGACCCACCTACTAGAATAATCTCATCAATATCTGATTTACTGATGCCCGCATCACGGATAGCATCTTCACAGGGACGCAACGTACGTTGAACTAAGTCAGCAGATAATTGCTCAAATTTTGCTCGTGTCAGTTTCGTATCAAGGTGCTTTGGCACACCATCAACAGCTGTGACATATGGAAGGGTAATACTTGTCTCAGCACTACCTGAAAGTTCAATTTTTGCTCTTTCAGCAGCTTCCTTAAGACGTTGCAACGCCATTGGATCTTTCCTGAGAT
>JAYUXX010000519.1:0-2691 GCA_043752765.1 Saprospiraceae bacterium
TTTAATCTGCAGAGTGTAAAATTTATAAACATTCGCAGCAGCTATTATGTCAGTGGTGCAATTCGTAAAGCATTGAATCCGCGCAAACGTGAAGAAGGAGAACCGCTCAATAAGATTTCTGTTTTATTGCAACAATTAACATTACCTATCACGCAGATCGTTGATAAAATATTTACGTCTAAAAAAGATGTGGCGCGTCTGGAATTTCATCGATTTAAAGAGAGGCAGCATTTATAAAGTTGAGGAATGGTCTCTGTTGCGTCTGTTCGGGAATTAGCCATGGCATTTGAAAAAGTGGAAGAGATGCCTCACTTTGAAAAACAATCTTTTCGCATTCAAAAAAAGATTTTTCTTACCGTGGATATAAAAAATTCGCGTGCTTGTGTCAAGCTGAACGAAATCGACCAGGAAGTTTTTTCAAAACTCGGACCGGAAATAATTTACCAGATTCCCAATAAATGGGGAAAACAGGGATGGACATTTGTGGAGTTCTCTTTAAAGATGTGCTGAGGGCTTCTTATTGTGAGGTTGCGCCTCCGTTGCTTTCCGCAAAATATTTAGCTAAGGATTAAAAACCTTAGGGTAGAGTTTAAATAAACACGAATAAAGGCTTAAGTTCGCCATTCGAAAAGTCCAGTATATCAGTACCGATCACATCATATCACTTCTTAAGGATAAAAATGAAAAGGGAATGTCCCTTCTCTATGATCACTATGCAGACAGTCTGTATGGGCTCACCAAGCGAATTCTTGGAGATGATCAATTGGCCGAAGATTCCCTGCAACGTTCGATGTTAAAGATCTGGGAGAACATCAATAGTTTCGATGTCAGCCGTGCTTCCTTTTATACATGGATGAGCGTAATCGCCAGAAACACAGCCCTTGATCAGAAGAGACTTAAAACATTTCAGGCCAAGCAGAAAACTGTTTCGATGGATGACGTCGTATATAAAGCAGAAGTAAGTATGCCGAGCGGAGCAAAAATTGATGCCGCCAGGTTACTCGCCAACTTGGAAGAGAATAACAGGATTGTATTAGAATATGCCTACCTGAGAGGGTACACCCAACAAGAAATCTCAGATTCGCTCAATATTCCTCTAGGTACTGTAAAAACGCGTTTGCGTAAGGCCATTAGTGTGTTACGTGATCAACTTAAGAATGAAAAAGAGTACTTCCTGGGAGGTCCGGGAATAAAACACATATTGTTGTCAATACCGTGGATATAGAAGAAATTAAGTCATCGGGATTATTGGAGCTCTACGCGATGGATCAGCTCTCACCGGCCGAAAAAGCCGAAGTTGAGAGCTATTTGTCTGCTCATCCCGAGCTTAGATCTGAACTGCGTGAGATTGAAATGAGTCTGGAATTGTTTGCAAAGAGTACAGCGATTACTGCACCTCCAGGTTTAAAGGAACGTATACTGGACGCCATCCGCACAACGCCAAATCCGGGCATCTCACCCCGCACGAAATCTTCAGGCTTATGGCCTGCTTTAGCAGCGGTTATGGGAATTGGATTATTGGTTCTGGGATACATGTTTTATCAAAAGGATCAGGAGACTGCAGTACTTGAGAATGATATGAATGTCCTCAGAGACACTTGTAATGCTACAACAAATCAGTTGACGGATCAATTAAATGTACTTCGTCAGCTTACACTGAGGAATAATAAGATCCTTCATTTTGAGCCTACTGCTGGGTTTGCGCAAACAGATATTTATTTGCACTCTAATACTGAAACAAAGAAGAATTTTATCCAGGTTCGGAATCTTCCTGACCTTGCTGATAATCAGAGCTTTCAATTATGGTCCATAAAACCTAATCAGGCACCTTCCCCACTTACAGTCTTTGATATGCCGACGGATGGTTTGATAGAAGTCAGTTTTGCCGACAATACAGAAGTCTACGCGATCACCATAGAACCTGAGGGTGGAAGTGAAACACCGACACTGGCTCATCTGATCGGTACCGTAAGCGTAGCCGGCATCTAAAAAATTCGCTAAAAATTCCGTTATTTTTTTTAAAAAATAACGTTGATTGTGGACGAAGAGACAAAAGCAAAAATCATTGCAAAGGGTCGCTTCGACTCCGCATAGCGACCCTTTGATTGTTACCTGGACATGGTCGCGTCGGCTCCGCACAGCGACCCGCGGATTGTTACCTGGAAACGGTCAAATTAATTGAGCTTCAACGTAAAAATAAATTGTTGTCTTCGCAGAAAACTGATGGTCGTTGAGCTCCCGTTATTTTTTTTAAAAAAATAACGTTGAGCATAGACGAAGAGACTAAAGCAAAAATCATTGCAAAAGGTCGCTTCGGCTCCGCTCCGCGACCGAGGGAGATATTGTGTAGAGACTGTAGAACATAATAGAGCTCCCGTTATTTTTTTTTAAAAAAAATAACGCTGAGCGTAGGTTACACCTACGTTCCTGGTGGATTGCAGAAAATCTGTCTCCAAGTAAATCACTCTGCAAGCCGTCTCCTGACGGCAGGTATGAACATCACCGCCTCACGTCTCACGGCCTGACGAAACCTCTCACAATTGGAAAACTAACAACTGACGATTGACAACTCATAACTCATAACTTACAACTCACAACTCACATCATCTCCTCAAATAATTCCAGTTGAGACACCCGATTATGTCTGAAGGTCATGCGATGTTCTGGCGTCACTCCATGATCAGCAATAAC
>JAYUXX010000520.1:0-2686 GCA_043752765.1 Saprospiraceae bacterium
GCAAAGGAAGCCTTTCCCATCACCCTACTGGACATCAACCTGCCTGCAATCACGACGTCCTGAAAGTTTTTTTCATCTGGCTTAAAGCCTTCTTTAATACGGGATGCATATGTATTGACAGGGTATAGCTCGGGAGGATATGGATTTATCCCCAAGTCAATAATTTTCTGAAGATTCTGACGTCTTACAATCTCCTGTTCTGAAAGTTGGGTCATACTAAAGTTTAAACTGAGTCGCAAAAATAATTTTTTATCCTCCTAAATCTTAGAAAGGATGCATACTTCAAACATCTTTTTAGGTCTAAGGGCTGTGATGACTTGGTTCTATGGCATGAATGAAAGCATCTAAGTCAAAGAGCGTTACGCCTTTAGCCTACATAGCAACATGAAGTATCAGGTATTTTCAGGATTAGAAAGTAATTTTCAGACCTTCGCCACATGTCCTCCACCCCAGTGATATTTGCTGATATACTGCTTCCGCTGGCATTAGATAATACCTATACGTATCGTGTGCCATCAACACTGGTTGAACAAGCCACTTTTGGAAAACGTGTTGAAGTTCAGTTTGGAAGCAGGAAAAGGTATGCGGGTCTGATCATAAATATCACCCAAAAAATTCCTGATTACCGAACTAAAGAAATTATAAGTGTGCTGGACACGGAACCGATTATTTTTCCCTGGCAGATTCATTTCTGGCAATGGATGGCTTCCTATTATTGTTGCTCAGCAGGAGAAGTTATGAAGGCCGCCCTACCAGGGGCACTATTACTTTCGAGTGAAACTATTATCCAGGCTATGCCCTCTACCGAGGATGAAATCCTGCAGCTTGCAAATCCACTCTATGATATAATGAAAATTATTCAGTCCAGGGAAATCATAACACTGGATGATTTGGAAAAAGAAAGTGGGCTTAAAATCTTATATCCCCACATTGTCACTTTATATAAATTGGGGATGATCCTGGTCGTGGAGGAATTAACAGAAAGATATGTCCCAAAAAAAATAAAACTTATCCAATTAACGGAAACCTTTTCAACTGATAGTGGCCTACACCAGGCTTTAGATTTGGTGGCTAAAAATGAAAAGCAAACTAATCTGCTTCTAAGTTATTTGTCAATGGCAGGAAGCGACAAAATTGCATTGGAACCAAAGAAGCTTTTAGAAAAAGCAGATGCAAGTGCTTCGGCATTAAAATCAGTAATTCAAAAAGGAATATTTAGGGAAGTCTTCAAAGAAGTTAATCGGATGGACCGTTTTAAAGGAGACGATATTTCTGGTACAGTTGAATTAAACTCTATACAACAGCAAGTTTATGTCGAAATCCAAAAACAATGGTTGGAAAAGGAAGTAGTGTTGCTACATGGTGTGACGGGAAGTGGCAAAACTATTATTTATACAAAGTTTATAAATGAAGTGATTGAGAAGGGTGGACAAGTTTTATATCTGGTACCTGAAATTGGATTGAGTGTGCAAATTCTCAATCGCCTTCAAAAACAATTTGGTAATCAAATTACAATTTCACATTCGAGGCTAAATGAAAATGAAAGAGTTGATCTGTGGAACCAGGTAAGGGAAGGCAAGCCGATAATTGCCGGAGTACGATCTTCGGTTTTTCTTCCTTTTAAAAATTTAAAACTTATCATTATAGACGAAGAACATGATAGCAGTTATAAACAGCAGGAACCTCATCCACGATATCATGCAAGAGATTCAGCGATTTATCTAGGCGCACAATTGAAAGCCAAAGTATTGTTGGGTTCGGCTACGCCTTCAGTAGACTCCTATCATCATAGTGAAAATGGGAAATATGGAAAAACGTTTCTGGGTGAACGATATCTCGGCATTGAGATGCCGGAGATTATGGTGATTAATAAGCGAAAAGACAAATCTGTTGAGGGATCGCCCTACAGTCATTCATTGATTGAAGAAATGAGGAAAACGCTTGATGAAAAAAAACAAATTATCATTTTTAAGAACCGGAGAGGATATAGTCCTGTGCTGAAATGTGATGTGTGCGAATGGATTGCTGAATGCCATCAATGTGACATTTCATTGACCTATCATAAAGTAAGAAATAAATTGATTTGTCATATATGCGGAACGACAAAACCCATTCTGAATATTTGTCCCGCCTGTGGTTCTCCAAGACTGGCGTTAGAAGGATATGGTACTGAAAAAATAGAAGATGAACTTGGTGTAATATTCCCTGAAGCATCTATTCGAAGAATGGATCTGGATACTACACGAGGAAAGAATAATATGGAGAATCTGATCTATGATTTTGAAAAAGGAAAAATTGATATTCTCGTTGGAACGCAGATGGTCACCAAAGGATTGGACTTTGACAATGTTGGATTGGTAGGGGTTATCTATGCTGATCAAGCCTTGCATTATCCAGATTTCAGAGCATCCGAAAGGACATTTCAGACACTTGTCCAGGTGAGTGGTCGGGCAGGTCGAAAAAAAGATAAGGGGAAAGTGATGATTCAGACTTTTCAACCTGAACATCCTGTTTTCAAAGATGTGGTGAATAATGATTACACCTCTTTTTTCAATCGCGAATTAAAAGAAAGGGAACTTTTTAGATATCCACCTTTTGTAAGACAAATTGCAATTACAATCAAACATCGTCAGAGTGAAATCAGTAGAGAAGCAGCTGAAATATTAGCCTTAGAATTAAAAGATCT
>JAYUXX010000521.1:0-6630 GCA_043752765.1 Saprospiraceae bacterium
AATCATCTTTTCGGTGAAGAAACATGGGATACGATCATTCAGGAAGCTGCATCATTTAAATATTTATTGAATCCTTTCTCTGGACCTGTACAAGCGCGAACCGGTGGCGGGAATAAACATTTATACCAGGAAGCCATGAATTGGTATAGGGACATATGGAAAACAAATCAGAAAAAGGATATTGAATACACTGCTGTTCCACTTACCAGTAAACATGCAGAGGATGATTATTTCGATATGAATTATCCGGATATGGATGGAGATGGTAGTATCTATACTTCAATAACAACCTTTGACCAAACCGCGGCTATTTTCAAGATTACAACAGAAGGGAAGCGAAAGAAAATAGTAAGTATGGGTCTTCAGCATGACACATATTTTGATCATAGCAATCATCGCTTTGTTTGGACCGAAATCAGATTTGATCCACGCTGGTTGCGCAAGGATAAAAATGTAATCGTTGCGTATGATGAAGTAACCAAGAATCGGACTTCATTCGAACCGGACAAGGGATATTTTATGCCTTCACTTGATCAACGAGGAACGCGTATTGTGGCTCTGCATGTCGATAATCGGGGCATATATAATTTATTTGTTTTAGACGCGCGGTCAGGAGCTGTATTAGACACCCTGCCGAATCCTGAGAATTTATATTTGGGTCATCCTGTTTGGTCTGCAGATGAAAGAACTATCATTGCTACCGCTCGCGACGATAAAGGGAGGATGGCACTCATGGAACAGAATATAGCAACTGGTGAAATGCGGCAAATCACACACTACAGTTTTTCTGTTTTAGGTAAGCCTGCTATTCATGATGGATGGATCCTGCTTACGGCAAGCCTTGATGATCTTGATCAGGTATATGCTGTGGATAAAACGGAAGGTATTTTTTATCAAGTGACAGGTGGTAATTCCGCACATTACGACCCGTCATGGGATCCATTAAAGGATGAGATTGTATGTACTGAATATCGACTTGATGGAAAAAAATTAGTGAGAGCTTCCGGTATGCCCGGCAAATGGAAACTATTTAACCTCGGGAGTGGAGTTAAAAATTGCGAGGGAACAATGTGTGTGGATCTGATAGGAACGCCTTCCGAAAAAAGAGTCTTTGAAATAAAAAATCATTCTCCCTGGGCCAATGCAATCAATATTCATAGTTGGACGCTGGCAGTAGATGATCCGGCATTTGGTCTGGAAGTGCGTTCCAATAACGTGATGAATACAATTTCTGTGGCAGGAGGTTATGAGTATAATCGCAATAGTAAAGCTGGTGGTCCATATGTTGACGTAAGGTTAGGGATGTTATTTCCAGTCATGTCAATCGGTGTCAGTCAGTCAAGCCGGAAAATCAAAATAGATGACGGCCGCGAATTCAGAGTCTCTAATGAACGACTCAATGCAGGACTTTCACTTCCATTATATTATTCCTCGGGAGTCTATCAACAAAATGTCCTTTTGTCGAGCACTTATTTTGCAGGCATAAGTAAAGTCAAACCACCGGGTGAATTTGAAAATTTTAATTTTAATTATCTGAGTCACCAGGCAGTCGTTATCAATAGTCGTCGTCGTGCTTATCGACAGCCTCTTCCTTCGTGGGGACAGCGCGCAGATATTACCTATTCTCATGAGCTACAAGGTGTGCCCATATCACAATTATACATATCAGGTGACCTAGCAGTGCCGGGGGTAAGACCTTCGAATTATACACTTCTCCATGGAGAGTTTTTATCTCAGGATATTAGTAATGGAGCGATTCAACTTGGAAGTTCGTATGGTGGAGCAAGAGGCTTTACCGAAGTCGATGGTAAAATTCAATATGGTGGTGGTATCACGTATGGATTCCCTTTACTTTATCCGGATCTTGGAATCGGTAATATTTTTTACACGAAACGTGTCAGGCTTCAAATGTTTTATGATATATCTTATACAGATTCTGAGCAGGCCTTTTCAAAATGGATGCGAAGTGCAGGAGGGGAATTAATTTTTGATTTTGAATTTCCGCCTATCTCGCTTGGTCTACGATACGCAAGATTGCTTGATGGTTATGAAGGTTCACCGGACATCTTTGAAATATTTTTACCCGTAGCCAGATTCTGACATGATAGGGGTGGTGATCAAAGTAACCGGAAGCTGGCATGAAGTGCGGCTTGATGATGGGTCTACCATTTCATGCAGGATGACTGGTAAACTGCGAATGGATGATATCAAAACAACTAATCCTGTTGGTGTAGGAGATCATGTAAAAATTCAATACGAAACAGGTGATCATACCAGGGGAATGATCTCGGACATTCTTTCGCGCAAAAATTATATCGTTAGGCAATCACCACGCAGAAAACATGACCTCCATTTATTGGCTGCAAATGTTGATCAGGCGGTGTTAGTCACAACGGTGATAAGCCCAATGTTGAAAATGGGATTTATTGATCGTTTTCTATTGATGACGGAGCCGCATAATATTCCTGCTATTATCATTCTCAATAAAAGTGATTTATTCGGTGATGAAGAGTGGGAAATATTTGGAGGGTTGAAAATAATGTACGAAGACATCGGATATAAAGTCATCAGTTGTTCGTCAGTTTCCGGTGAGGGCATCGAAGAATTAAAGTCGATTCTAAAAGATAAAACTTCTTTGGTAGCGGGTCAATCCGGGGTTGGAAAATCTACATTAGTTAATACAATTCAGCCTGGGCTTGGCCTGAAGACGGAAGAGGTTTCGGATTACTCAGGGAAAGGACAGCATACCACTACATTTGCGGAAATGTTTCCGCTTGATATCGGGGGATTTATCATTGATACGCCCGGTATAAAGATGTTGTCTTATAATAATCTTGAACCGCTGGATGTCGCGCATAATTTCAGAGAGTTTTTTCTCTTGTCTTCAGGGTGCCGATTTCCAAATTGTCTACATAAAGAAGAACCCGGGTGTGCCATAAAGGATGGAATAGCGAAAGGTGTTGTGTCGCCGTTACGATATGAGCATTATCTACAAATCATGTCGGAAGTTGATGATCAGAATTATTGGGAGAGACATAAGGGTTTGTAGTGATAAATTAGAAGTTAGAAACCCATCGTACGAGGATGGTCCCGCCATTATGAAATGAATATAGCGGAATGGAAATTAAACTAGCAGCCGCACAATATTCGCTGGGATAAATACCAGCGATTCTATATCGGACGTGCCTATGGCACTATTGATCGACATTAATGAATGTCGAGCTACTTAAAAATTAAAAAATCATAGGTTCTAGTTCTGCATTCAACACAGGGAGTTTTATTTTGGTCAAAATCTAAAATCGGCAATCTAAAATCTAAAATCGTTTTTTCTTTGCCATCTTGTTGAACAATCAATTGTCATGTCTATTCCTACGAATGGAAAAACTCGCAAACTCAGAAAATGGCCGCTCATCCTGGCTATTATTCTAGGTACACTTGCACTGATTTATTTATTAGGTCCAAAACCGAGTAAACCCGATTTTTCTTCATTAGTAATTCCTGCTTTATCATCTGACTTAAGATCGATAGAAGATTCAATCCAAAAATCAGAAGCACAATTAGCCATAAAGCTGGATAACGAAGCACGTATAGTCTGGTCACAACCATATGTGAAGACTCCATACAGCATGGTCTACCTCCATGGAAATGCAGCCAGCCAGGAAGAAGGAGATCCCATTCATGAGGCGCTTGCTAATCGGTATGGCTGTAATTTATTTTTGCCGCGATTAGCAAAGCATGGTTTGAAAGGGGATGATCCGATGCTGACGATTACTGCAAAGGAATGGATGCAATCAGCATTAGATGCAATAACGATTGGACACAAGCTGGGTGAAAAAGTTATTCTCGTTTCAACTTCTACCGGTAGTACACTTGCTTTATATCTGGCAGCTCGCTATCCTGAACTGGTCGATGGTCATATCATGTTGTCCCCCAATATTGATATGTATGACCCGAGATCATCACTTCTGGCGAAACCGTGGGGCCTGCAGATCGCCCGGAAAATTATGGGCTCAGAATATTATGGATGGAAAGCACCCGGACCTGCACAATCATATTGGTATACCCGCTATCGGATCGAAGGACTGTGTACACTTAAGTCCATTATCAACGCCACCATGCATGAAGAGACATTCCAAAAGGTAACGGATCCATTGATTATGCTTTATTATTACCGAGACGAAGCAAATCAGGATGACGTTGTTTCGGTTAGTCGCATGAAAGAAATGTATGCTCAACTTGGTACAACGGCTGAACAAAAAAGAGAAGTTGCAGTGGCAGATGCCGGAACTCATATTATTGGGTCTGAAATCTTCAATCATAATCTCAATTCGGTCTGGACCCCCATTACTTTATTTTGCCAGGAAGTATTAAATCTATCTGTCGTGAACGATACGGACTGGAAACCGTTTTTAGATCGGGAGGTACATTAAACATAACGCATCATGCCACAAAATTTTCCTGCAAAACTTTTACTCTTCGGAGAATATACCGTACTCAATGGATCACAGGCACTCGCAGTGCCTCTTCAAAAATGGACAGGCAGGTGGAATCAGCATGATATGGCTGGCAAAATGAGCCTGATACCAGAATATTACCGATGGCTTTCTAAAGTGGAGTTGATCGATGATGTTCTATTTGAACGGATGACCAAAGACCATGCAGAAGGATGGTTGTTTGATGCAGATATCCCAATCGGATATGGAGTTGGCAGCTCAGGCGCCTATGTAGCAGGTGTTTTTGACAGATATCTCTGCGCCGACCAGGAATTTGATTTCGTGAGCACTACGGACAAGCTCGCTCAAATGGAATCTTATTTCCATGGGTCGAGTTCCGGAATGGATCCGCTTATTTCTTACACGGGCAAAGCCATCTATAAGGATGATAGAGGAACATTCCAACATGTGGATGATAAAGGTTGGCCTGAAGGATATAAAGTGTATCTATTGGATAGTGGCATCGTGCGTGAAACATCATCACTTGTAAATCGATATAAAGAACGTTCTGAAGATCATACCATCACCCGCAAAATAAAACGCGAGTTAATTCCAATGGTAGATCATGCCATTCATTTTTATTTAGCAGGAGAAAATAAAAAACTTGAAGAAACGCTAGGTGTGATCAGCCTGTTTCAACGTGAATATTTTGAAGACATCATTCCTGAAAAAATTCAAGCTCAATGGGATGACCTTGTATCTAAGCCAGGCGTATATGTAAAACTTTGCGGTGCTGGAGGTGGAGGGTATTTTTTAGTGATCGATGCGGGACAACAAGAGACTTCCCTTCAAGAATTGATACGTATTCATTGACAATAAATTTTCATGTCTATTCAAAAATCTGATTTCCTGAATCGCATCATGCAATATTGTGCAGAAGCTGAAAAGTCTACACACGATGTCGTCACCAAACTTGAAGCATGGGGTGTGCCACCAGATGAACTACAAAGTATTTTAGACAAACTTCGTGCAGAAAAATTTGTAGATGATATCCGATACGCAAAAAGTTATGTTTCAGAGAAATGGAATCTGGATCGATGGGGAAAAATCAAAATTCAAAATACGCTGAAAGAAAAAAATATCGATGAACTCATCATCACGGAAGCATTAGCGGAGATTGAAGAAGATGAATACGTGCAGGAACTTCAACAGCTTCTCGTCAAGAAATTAAAAGACGTAAAATCAGAAAATTCATTAGATGATGCCAAGCGTGTTATCATGTTCGCATTGAGCAGAGGTTTTGAAGAAGAATTAATTCAGGATTGGATTGACTCGCAGGGTCTCGATGATATTTAATCCCAGAACTTAAGCATCATGTTGCCAAAGCCATAAATGATAGAGAAAATAACGACCCGAAAGGTAAGTTGTTTTTAGACAAGATTGGCGAAGATTAGCGATGAGAGATGGTAATGGTTAAAACCGCTAATGACGCTAATGATTTTTTTAAAAAAATGAATTATGACATAGCATCATCACTTTTTTCTAGTTGGTCCTACAATGTCTATTGGCGCAGAAAAAGAAATTAGCGGTCATGCGATTCTTTAATAATTTTTGGATTTGGAGGAGGATTTTCTTAAATATGATTTTGAAAATAAATTAGCGAAAATTAGCGGTGACAAATGAAACTTCACTATAAAATCATTGGTTCCGGATCGCCGATAATTATCCTTCATGGGCTTTTTGGCATGTTGGACAATTGGCGGACGATAGCCCGTATGCTGGAGGATAAATACCAATGCATTCTTGTTGACCTGAGAAATCACGGCAAGTCGCCGCATGATGATGAGATGAATTATGAGGTCATGGCGGATGATATCCTGGAACTTTTAATTGACCTCAATCTAACTTCGGTTGACCTTATTGGACATTCGATGGGTGGGAAGGTAGCTATGCAATTTGCCCTAACGTATCCAGACAGAGTTAAAAACCTGCTCATTATTGACATTTCCCCAAAAAAATACCCTCCTCATCACCAGGTTGTTATCAAAGCCATTGAATCCATTGACCCGCCTTCGCTGAAAGATCGTCTCGAGGCTGAGAATAGTTTTCGAAGGCATCTGGGCAACGATGAATCGACAATCCAATTTCTGCTTAAAAACCTTACCCGACTTCCCGAACAAGGTTTCGAATGGAAAGC
>JAYUXX010000522.1:0-2678 GCA_043752765.1 Saprospiraceae bacterium
ATATCATCCGCAATTGTTGGTCCTACCTTGGCTGAACTCGAAACGTGTGTTCCACTAAAGTCAGACTGCATGAATTGCTCCTTAGTCAGATTCCCACCGGAAATTACATTGACAGCCTCATGAAGCTTTGTATTTACTTCTCCCTGCGCTGTTGGCGATGAATCGTTAATCAGGTAGCTGGTAGTGACGTTGTATGTATTGGCAGCATCAATTGATTTTACAATTGGAGCAGTGCCAAAGGACTTCGTTAATTCGGAACGGAAAGCATCGACATTAATGTTTTTGTCAAACTCAATGTTGTATGAATAGCCCCCACGGAAATCAACACCTAATTCAAACCCACGTGTGAACATAGAAACCAATCCAATGAGAATAAAGATCCCTGAACAGATGTATGCAATCTTTCGCTTTCCTAACCAGTCCACATTGATGTTTGCAAATTGGTTTTCAGTCGGTTTAGTAGAGAACGTGATATTTCTACCTTTTGCTACCCACCAGTCGATTACCATTCGACCAATGAGAACCGCTGTAAACAAAGATGAGAGAATACCAATGATCAGTACCACAGCAAAACCTTTAATCGGACCCAATCCAAAATAGGCCAATACCATAGCAACGAGAATCGTAGAAACGTTAGCGTCAATAATGGCAGAGTAAGAGTTTCTAAAACCATCAGCAATAGCTGTTCGAAGGCTTTTGCCGACTCTCAGTTCTTCCCTGACCCTTTCATAGATAATTACGTTTGCGTCAACCGCCATACCAATTGTAAGGACGATACCTGCTATACCGGGAAGCGTCAACACTGTACCCAGTGATGACAGTGTACCAAAAATGAAGAATAGGTTGGCAAGAAGTGCGACAATGGCAACAATACCAGAACCTCCATAATATAAGATCATAAAGGCCATGACCAGCATCATCGCTACACTCATAGCCACCATTGATTTATTAATATTTTCTTTTCCGAGAGATGGTCCTACGAGAGCTTCCTGCACGATGGTGGTACTTGCAGGAAGTTTACCAATTTGGAGGATGTTCGCGAGATCTTGTCCCTCTTGAATGGTGAAATTTCCCGAGATTCGGCTGTCCCCTGTTGTAATAGCTTCGTTTACTCGTGGAGCTGAAACAACTTCGTTATCAAGCGCAATTGCGATCTCACGATTATTGTCCTGGGCTGCCTTTGTGGTCATATCAGCCCATGTTTTTGAGCCGAGATTATCCATTCTTATCGTGACCGCAACTTCATTCGTCATTGGGTCAGGATTGGATGTAGCCGTGACAATGCGGTCACCTTGCAGTGGAGCCTCATCAGTTCCCCGTTTCATTCGAATTGCATATAATTCGTATTCATCGGAAACAACACCGTCCTTATCCATAGTAGGTTTTGCGCTCCACATAAACTTCACATCCTGAGGGAAAAGAGAAGCAACTTGTGGGTTAGCAAGCATCTCAGAGATGCTGTTTATCTTATTACGATTGGCCACGCCCATGACTGCAAACGGGTATTGAATCGTCTCGCCATCATAGAAATTAAGTTTCAATTGAGACAACAGTGGTCCGCTAGGTGCAGTAGGATCATTCCCGATAGGAACTTCCATCGTCGTCATGGTAGAATCAGTGATATTACCGAGAGTATCTGTGACCGGAGTCCAGATTGTATCCAAACGAGTGAGGTTTGTATCAGGGGTAACAAGAGATGAATCACCTTGTAATAATTTACCAAGGCGCCCGTCTGCGGCTGAAAATGACTGTAGAATACCCGGATCAGATACGCGATAAATATCCCAGAATTCAAGTTTTGCGGTTGCCTGCAGGTAAGAACGGGCGCGTTCAGCATTATCAATACCCGGTAGCTCGACCAGGATAAGGTCGCGTTGTTTGTCAAGAGAAACGTTGGGCTGAACCACTCCTAATTTGTCAATCCTGTCCTTGAGCCTCTTAAACGTGAGGTCAACAGTCTCATTTGCTTTCGTGCGAAGAACCTTTAGCACGTCATCATCAGAGGATTCGAAGTTGATTTCCTCTCTTAGAGATGCATTTCTTGTGAAAATGGGAGCTAGCTTTTGATCCTTAGCTACTTTCCTCCATTCCTGTCCAAACAGCGAGATATAGTCAGTCTGGGCATTCTTAAGCGCTGCGTCTGCATTATCAAGGGCCTGTTTAAACATTGGATCTTTGGTGCCATTGGCCAGATTTTCAAGAAAATCCCGGAGGTCCACCTGAAGAACTGTGCTAATACCGCCTTTCAAGTCTAGACCGAGAGCGATTTGTTGTTGCTTCAGCTTCTCATAGCTGAAAGATCCCAACAACGGGATTTTGATGACAGGCTCACTGGACATGGAGTCGAGATACTTGGCCCGAGCCATTTTATTCGCGGTGAGTCTTGCAGCTTCGTCTGTTTCACCGGCTGACATTGAGGTTGCATAACGTTCAGCATCCCTTTCAACCTTCCTGGTAGGTATTAAATAAAGATATTGTAACAAACAAACTGCTGTCAGTAGAATCAGGAAAAACCTGATAATTCCTTTGCCTTGCATAGTAGATTAATTAGATAATAGGATTCTGAAAAACTGCGCAAATATAAGGCTATTTAATAAAGCGATCAGGATAGGGTGAAAGTTAAAATATTAAAAATGTTATTTGAATTTAAACCTCTGATAAACAAACGTTTAAAACTG
>JAYUXX010000523.1:0-6613 GCA_043752765.1 Saprospiraceae bacterium
AAAAACTCCGGAGAATATTCTCCGGAGTTTTTTTTATTCTTGAACCCACTGTTTGTGTTTGAGAAATTTCCGGCTCTTCATTGTATCATTATATTCACACACTATCTTAACCGTCATTATTATTTAATCAAGTCGCTTACTTCAAGATGATACACCTCGATTCTCTCGCCGTTCGTGAATGGCCTGACCCACGTACTACACGGCCTCACATTTTGCCTATATATGCAACTTCATCCTTTGACTTCGAAGACATCGAACAGGGAATCCGGATTTTTGCCAATGAAGAAATTGGCCACACTTACAGCAGGTATGGTAACCCCACGGTGGAAGCAACAGCTGCAAAAATTGCTTCACTTGAATCTTATGGTTGTGATTTTGAGGCATTGGGATTGATGACGAATTCAGGTATGGCAGCAGTTGAGGTGTTAGTGGGTGGGCTTTTGAAACAAGGAGATAAAATCCTAACCCAACCAAATTTGTACGGCGGCACTACCGAGTTATTGCAGCGAATTGTTTCAAACCGGGGAATAGAAATCGTGTATTGTGATCTGTCGGACGCAAATCACATCGCATCATTTTTAGAATCGGACTCAGCCATTCGGCTTGTTTATTTGGAGACACCAGCTAATCCAACCTTAGCTTGCATTGATATACAGAACCTTGCCTCCGTTGTCAAGACATTTGGCAGATGGTCTGCCATTGACAATACGTTTGCTACTCCTTACCTCCAGCAACCTCTAAAGTTAGGTGTGGACTTTGTTATACATTCTACAACTAAATATCTCAACGGACATGGCAATGGAATAGCGGGTATCGTCATTGGTAAGGATAAACAACTATTCAAAGATCGCTTGTGGAATCATATGAAGTTGGTTGGTTCTAATTGTAGTCCGTTTGAAGCATGGCTTGTTTACCAGGGATTAAAAACATTGCCATTACGTATGCAAAAGCATTCTGCCAATGCGCTCTCCGTTGCTCAAAAGTTATCCGAAAATCCGAGAGTTACTAAAGTGAATTATCCCGGACTTGTATCAAGTCCTGATTACGCGATAGCCAGTAAACAAATGAAAGCATTTGGGGGCATGATGAGTTTTGAACTTAAAGGTGGAATTGAGGCAGCCATTAAAGCCCTTAATAAATTGCAATTTTGTTCTCTGGCCCCTACCCTCGGTGATGTAGATACGCTTGTGTTACATCCTGCCTCTTCATCTCACTTGAAAGTAAATCCGGAATTACGCAGAAAAGCTGGCATTTCAGATGGTTTAATCCGCGTTTCAATAGGTATTGAAGATGAGCATGATATTTTAAATGATTTGTTGCAGGCAATAGAATAATCAGGGCCAATAATGTGGATTGAAAGAATAATTCATTTTTGAGTAGCGACGAGATGAATTTATCGCACACCTAGTTCAATCACCGCCATATCTTTAATTGTATCACCGTCAATCGTAAATCGTAAGGCAGTTCTCACCTTATGGAATCCTTCCTTTCCGGCGGCTCCAGGATTTAGGTAGAGAAGATTCAATTTTTTATCATAGATCACCTTCAGAATGTGGGAGTGTCCTCCAACAAATATTTCAGGCTTACTGTCCGGCAAAAGTTTTTTTACACGTGGTGGATATCGGTCAGGATATCCGGAGATATGCGTCATCAAAATCTTTTTCTCTTCAACCTGCCAGTGAAGATCTTCTGTCAAGGTTTTCCTTAATTCACCCCCATCAATATTCCCCCACACGGCTTTAAGTGGCTTTTGAAGATTTAATAGCTCTTCATAAACCGAAATATTTCCAATATCACCAGCATGCCATATTTGATCACATTCCTTGAAAACAGAAACGAGTTGTTTGTCGAAATAACTGTGTGTGTCAGAGAGAAGTCCAATTCGGATCATAAAATTTCAATACACACTTTTCCAAACTGCTCATTTCTGCCGATTATTTCTATTGCATCATTCGCTTTTTCTAAAGAAAACGTGTGACTTATAATGGGTTTAATTTTGTGTTGATTGACGAATTCAATCATTCCCTGGAAATCCTGCGGCGAGCCCATTGTAGTACCTAAAATATCGAGTTGTTTCCAGAAAATACGTTGGGGGCTCAGATCATTAATAGAGCCGCCTGTTCCACCGTAAATAACAATCCTTCCATTGGGATTCATCAGCGAAGTTATTTTTGAAAAGGACGGGCTGCCTGCCCCATCTATGACCAGATCAAATTTTTCTAGACTCTGCTCTGTTAATTCTTTAGCCCAATCAGTACGCGTATAGTTAACACCTCCTGATGCACCATGCTGTATTGCTTTTTCAATTTTTTGATCCGATGATGAGGTTACCCAAACATCCATTCCATTTGCTACACCGAACAATAATGCCATTGTTGCAACTCCCCCGCCGATCCCAGTGATGAGCAACCGCTCACCATGTTTAGCTCTACCTCTGGAAAACAATGCCCTATAGGCAGTTACGCCAGCCACCGGCAAAGCCGCTGCTTCTGTCCAGGAAAGATGAGATGGCTTATCATATAGGTTCTGTAGTGGAGCTTTCACCATTTGAGCGAGAGAACCATGGTCTGGCATTCCCATGATCTTGAATCCTGGTCCGAAGTATTGTTGATGATCACCCCAATTAATACTTGGATTTATGATGACGTCTCTGTTGTCCACTGTGCCTGCTGCATCACTACCTGGTATAAGAGGATAAATGATTCCGGGATATTTACCCTGTGTAATCCAATAATCACGCTTATTGAGGGCAGCTGCATGTACTTTGACAAAAACGTCGCCTACAGGCGGTAAACTAGGGGTGATTTCCGCCATTACAAGGGTCTCACGCGGTCCCCACAGCATCATTCCATTCATTCTATCATTATTAATTAAGGTCAAGCAACAAACCTAAAGATATCGGTATCTTGATTTTGTTGGCTATCCTAACCCCCTTTTAACTAGTTTTGTCCTTTACTAAATTTGGTACGTATGCTGCGTTTCTTACTTTCTAACTTGTTGATTCTCTTTTTGTTCCCCTCTCTTTCTCAGGCTCAGTCCTGCGAAATGTTAGAAGTTAATGCAACCGCTCTTACATGTGATGGAAATTACTTCTTTGTCTCAATTGACCTTGAAGTTACCAATCCAGGTACCGGCTTTACGCTGGCAGGAAATGGTGTGATTTATGGCACCTTTTTGTACAGTGAACTCCCCGTGATTGTGGGACCGTTGCTCGGAGATAACGAATCGGTTTACGAATTTATAGCATGGGATGTAGAAAATCCGGCTTGTCAACAATTCACCAATCTGGAAGCAATAAACTGTGGACCCATTTGTGATTTTAGTAACGCTGTTCTTGAATTGGTGACTTGCGTCAATAACAATTTTGCTATCGTGGAACTTGACTTTGATCACCAGGGAACGACCAATCCTGCCTTTGACGTCTTTTATGAAAACGGCAATGAAGTAGGCTCTTACCTCTATGAAAGTTTGCCGGTCACGATCCCTTCATTTGCTGTAAATGGTGCTGAAACTATCATGCTCACTATTTGTGACAATAATAATCTGGATTGCTGCGAGACTTTTGAATTCGACGCGATTGATTGTAATCCTAACAATTGCGAAATCTTCAATGTAACTCTGGATCCTGAATGTACCGGAAGCAATTTTGTAGTACATCTCGATTTTGATTTTGACAATGTGGCTTCGGATAGCTTCACAATTGAGGGCAACAGTCTCAATTACGGCAGTTTCGGGTACAATGAACTACCCTTGGAATTAGGACCGCTCAATGGAGGAACAAATATTATTTGGCAGTTCCACATTCAGGATAGTGAACTGGCTACTTGTCAGGAGACGGCCGTTTTAGGTGTTTACAACTGTCCTCCCCCTTGTGATATTCTTGTATTAGAGGTAGAGGTAATTGAGTGCGATGGAAATGAAGCATATGTGTTATCACTTGGTTTCGAAATCGAAGGTGAAGGAGACAATGGGTATGCAGTATTTTCAGAATCCGCCTTCTATGGTACATATGAGTATGATGATAATCCTCTTGTATTAGAGAATATCCAAGGCTCTGATAGCATCGTCGATATTGTGACTGTATGCGATATTGAAATCCCGGGATGTTGTGCATCGGTAGCATATGAAGCATTACTATGCAGTGGTTGTATTATATATAACCTGAATGCAGTACCTCAACCTTGTAACTTAGAGAATGAAATATTTGTATCGCTTGATTTCGATTTTCAAAATGTGTCCGGTGATGGATTTTCGGTTTCTGGGAATGGGACCCAATACGGTACTTTCATGTATGAAGAAGTACCTGTCCTAATTGGACCTTTTCCCGGCGATGGAAGTCAGTTTCTTGAATTTGTAGTGACTGACCTTGCCAATGGCGATTGTTTTGATGCTACTGAAATAGGCCTTCTTGCATGTGGCGACATTTGTGAATTATCCGAACTAGTAGTTGAAACCGGAGAGTGTACAGGAAACAATACATATGTCGTCTCCCTCGATTTTAATTTTGAAAACGTAATAGGAGATAATTTTGATTTGTTTGTGAATGGTGAATTTTATGATGGCTTTAGTTATAACGACCTTCCACTTACACTAGAGGAATTTCCTTCAGGAGGGAATGATCTGGATACGATTACTGTATGTGATAATGATAACGAGGATTGCTGTACCACAGTCGTTTTTGAAGCTGTTCCTTGTGCATGCAGCATTTTTGATGCCACCATACAAGTGATTGGTTGTACGAGTGATAGTACATTTGCTGTGGAATTAGAATTTTTTTATGAGAATCTGCCTGGTGACTTTGTGGATGTTTTTTTTGATGGTGTTTTCCTTGGATTTTATAGTGTAAATGATATACCACTTCTCATTGAAAATATTCCTGAGGGTGATGGAAATGGCATATTAAGTGTCTGTGCAAATGACCTCAATAATTGTTGCGATGAAGTTGTAGTTGAACTTATGAATTGTGAAGGACCTGAGTGTATCATTTTTGATCTCTTTGCTGAATTAGGTGATTGTACATCGGATAGTACAGTGATCCTTGATGTTGTATTTGGGCACAGTAATTTACCCGGTGATTCAGTGATCATTTATGCAAATGATGAATTAATTGGTACTTATTTAATCGAACCCGAATTTATTCACATTGAAAACTTTCCTGTTTTTGATGCAAACCTGACGAACATTACAGTTTGCGCTGTGGGCGAAATAGGTTGTTGTGATACATATACCTTCGAATCACCAAATTGTACGCCAGGCGGCTGCGAAATTTCCGACCTTATCGCTGATCCGGGTGAATGTCTTACAGATTCAACTTTTACTATAGTGATCGAATATAATAGTGGAAATGTTCCTGGCGATTCAGTAGTCGTCACTGGAAACGGTAATGTGATCGGTACGTTTGTAGATCCCGATGAACATATCGTAATAGAACATTTCCCTCAGTACGAAACTGCGAACACGGTCATAACAGTTTGTTCAGTTACATTTCCGGATTGTTGTGATGTTTACGAGTTCGATACACCGAATTGTGGCGAAGGAAATGAATGTAATATTTTTGATTTGGTTGTCAACTTTGAAGGATGTCAGACAGACTCAACGTATACAGTTGCTGTCAACTTTGAACACAATAACCTGCCCGGCGACTCAGTCACGATTATCGCTAATGAACAATTAATTGGTCACTTCCCTGCAAATGATGGGCACATTATTCTTCCAAACTTTCCGGTATTCCCTGGAAACCTCACCGTAGTTTCAGTTTGTGCTTTTGGCTCACCTGACTGTTGTGATGTGTATACATTCGAAACACCGAATTGTGAAGGAGGAAATGATTGCAATATTTTTGACCTGGTTGTCAATTTTGAAGGTTGCCAATCAGATTCGACGTATACGGTTGCTGTTAATTTTGAATACAATAATCTACCCAGCAATTTTGTAATTGTTTCTGCAAATGGACAATCACTTGGAGGCTTTCCTGTGAATGATGGTCACATCATTATTACAAACATGCCTTTAATACCTACAAATACAACTGTGATAACTGTTTGTGCCGATGGAGCTCCGGACTGCTGTGATGTGTACGAGTTCGAAACCCCAAATTGTGAAGGAGGCGGTGAATGTAATATTTATGATATCGGCGTTGACATAGCTGATTGTACAAGCGACACAACTTTTGGAGCAATTATAAGCTTTCAATACGAAAATATTACTGGCGGTGGATTTGATTTGTATACAGGAGATAGTTATCTGGGATTTTTCAATTTTGACCAGATCCCTGTGATTACCGCAAATTTCCCGGTCAATGCTACAGGCGAATATGTAGTCACCATTTGCGAAAGCGATAACCTCGACTGTTGTGAAAGTTTCGAATTTGAGGGTCCTGTTTGTGGCGAGGACATTTGTGACATCTTTAATTTTGAATGGTCTATTACAGAATGTGATTCAGCGGGTAATTTCTTTTTTATACTCAATTTTGATTTCCAGAATGTGGGAAATGAAGGATTCAATGTGGTAGGCAATGGTAATAACTATGGCAACTTTAGTTATGAGAATCTTCCTATACAGGTTGGACCGTTTGAATCTGACAATACCGTCTATGAGTTCCTGGTCATTGATG
>JAYUXX010000524.1:0-2668 GCA_043752765.1 Saprospiraceae bacterium
TGCCAACCCAAAAACAACTGATAATATGAAAATACCTTTAACCCTCCTTTCCTTTTTATTCACTTTTGGACTATTCGCCCAGACCATTGTAGTTGTAAATGACGACAATGTTGGGGCCGATACAACGCGCTGGACTAAGGATAATATATATCATCTGGATGGCTATGTTTTTGTCGAAAACGGCGGTGTGTTGATGATTGAAGCCGGTACTGTAATAAAAGGTATAGCCACACCTTCTACGGGTGACGCATCTTCTGCGCTCATTATAACGAGAGGCGCAAAAATCCTGGCTAAAGGAACTGCAGAAGAACCAATCGTGTTCACTGCTGAATTTGATAATGTAGCTGATCCATCGGATCTGACTAAAAATGACCGTGGACTTTGGGGTGGATTATTACTGCTCGGTTCAGGCATTGTTGGTGTAAATGGTGACACCTTCAATGTTGAAGGTGTACCGAGTACTGAAGGTCGCGCAACGTATGGCGGAACCAATAATGATGATAATTCTGGTATCCTGAAATATATTTCCATTCGTCATGGAGGTAGCAAACTTGAAGCCAATAACGAAATTAATGGACTGACACTTGCGGGTGTTGGACGAGCGACTCAGGTAGATTACATAGAAGTGTACGCTAATCTTGATGATGGTATCGAATGGTTTGGTGGAGCTGTGAATGTTAAACACGCTGTCATTTCTTTTTCAGGTGACGATAGTTTTGATTACGATCAAAGTTGGGATGGAAAAGGTCAGTTTTGGTTTTCACTGATGGATGAAGAAGGGAACCGTGGCGGTGAATGGGATGGTAGTGAAAGGGCAGATTTAGGACCTAAAGTAAGTCCTGTAATTTCGAATGTGACCTTCATTGGTGCAGGCGCAACAACTGTGAATCCTGATAATAATGATGCGCTGCGTATCCGTAATGATGGTGCTGCTCATCTATATAATTCAATTATGACGGGCTTTGCCAGAAGAGCTATAGGAATCGATGACAATTCATGGCCAAGATTTCTAAGTGGTGATATCACATTTGATAACAATATCTTTTTTGATTTTGTATCAGGAACAGATTTTTCTGCGCTTGTAAGCGGTATGGATAAGCCATTGTTAGTCGATCACCTTTCAAATCGTCTGAATACAATTGAAAATCCGGTGATTGCCGGTATTTCAAGAACCAATGATGGTGGACTTGATCCTCGTATCAGTGCTGGTTCACCAGCTCTAGATGGTGCTAAATTGTTAGCTGACGAATATTTCGATCCGGTTCCTTATCGTGGTGCTTTTGGAAATAGAGACAACTGGGCTTTAGGCTGGACTGCACTTGATGCTAATGGTCATTTCGGAGATTTGGCAGTATTGGAACCAACACCTATTATAGTTGTGAAAGATGGAGACATCAATTCAGGTGATACAGTTAATTGGGTTTCAGATAACATATATCTTCTGGATGGTTATGTATTTGTTGAATCCGGTGCATGTCTCAATATTGCTCCTGGAACCATTATAAAAGGAAAAGCTTCACCTTCTACAGGTGATAAATCCTCTGCGCTGATTATTTCACGAGGAGCATGTATTCAGGCCGAAGGTCGCGCTAACGCTCCTATCATTTTCACAGCTGAGTTTGATGATGTAGAAGACCCAAATGATCTTACGAAAAACGACAGAGGCCTTTGGGGTGGAGTTATCATCCTGGGTAAAGGCATCGTGGGTGTGAACGGTGGTGAATTCAACGTTGAAGGAGTTCCAAGTACTGAAGGTCGTGCTTCCTATGGGGGTACAGACAATGCAGACAATAGCGGAACGCTTCGTTATGTTTCGATTCGCCATGGTGGAGATAAACTTGAAGCGAATAACGAAATCAATGGTCTGACATTAGCCGGTGTAGGTAGAGGAACAGAAATTGATTATGTAGAGATCTACGCTAACCTTGATGATGGTATCGAATGGTTTGGTGGAGCTGTAAATGTAAAACATGGTATAGTTGCCTTTTCAGGTGATGATAGTTTTGATTATGATCAAAGCTGGGATGGTAAAGGACAGTTTTGGTTTTCTATTCAGGATTCTGAAGCTAATCGCGGTGGAGAATTTGATGGAAGTGAAGCAGCCGATTTGAATCCTAAAGTAAGTCCCGTAATTAGTAACGTAACTTTTATTGGTGGTGGAACCACTACTGTCAATCCTGACAATAACGATGCACTTCGCATCCGTAATGACGGTGCTCTGCACTTGCATAATTCAATTCTCACTGGTTTTGCAAGAAGAGCTATTGGTATTGATGATAACTCATGGGCTAGATTCCTTGCTGGTGATATCACTTTTGATAACAACATCTTTAGTGATTATGTAGCCGGATCAGATTTTAATGCACTTGTAAGTGCGATGGATAAACCAGCCCTGATCGCTCATTTGACGGGCAGAGGCAATACGATTGAAAGTCCTGTATTAGGAGGTATTTCCCGAATCGCAGATGGTGGTCTGGATCCTAGAATAAGTGCAGGTTCTCCTGCATTAGATGGAGCATCATTATTGGCAGATGAGTTTTTTGATCCTGTTCCTTACAGAGGAGCATTTGGAAATCTTGACAACTGGGCTCTCGGATGGACAGCATTGGATGCTAACGGTCACTTTGGAGATCTGGCTGTTGTAGCTCCAACCCCGATCATTGTAGTG
>JAYUXX010000525.1:0-2665 GCA_043752765.1 Saprospiraceae bacterium
GGTTTCCATGGTGCTGATGGCATGACGATGGATGATATCTTCAGCCAGTTTGGGGATGTGTTTTCCGACAGTCCTTTTGAATCTTTTTTCGGAGGACGCGGGCAACAACGGTCACAAGGACAGAAAGGCAGCAACCTCAGAATTAAGCTGAGCCTCACACTGGAGGAAATCGAAACCGGTGTTAAAAAAACGATCAAGGTTAAGAAGCGTGTTAAGTGCATTACCTGCAAAGGAAGTGGCGCTAAAGATGGTGCCGTGAAAAATTGTACAACCTGCGGAGGTTCAGGAATTGTACGGCAAGTGCGAAGTACATTTCTTGGACAAATGCAGACTACTGCACAATGCCCTAACTGTCATGGATCAGGCTCTATTGTAACCGATCCATGTACGAAGTGTCGTGGAGAAGGTCGAACGATCGAGGAAGAAACAATCGATATTGATATCCCGGGAGGTGTAGATGATGGCATGCAATTGTCCATGCGCGGAAAAGGTAATGCCGGTATAAAAGGTGGACCATCAGGAGATCTTTTGATAGCTATCGAAGTTAAACCACATGCAGATCTGAAACGTGATGGAAATAACCTGATCTACGAATTGCACATTGGTTTCCCGGATGCTGCGATTGGTACCTCAGTTGATATTCCTACGCTATCTGGTCCCGTCAAAATAAAAATTCCACCAGGAACATCAAGCGGAAAAATTTTCAGATTAAACGGAAAGGGCTTACCCTCATTACAGGCCTATGGTAAAGGCGATCAGCTTATCTATGTCAATATCTGGACGCCAAGAAAACTCTCTGATGATGAAAAAGGAATACTCGAAAAATTAAAATCATCGGCGAATTTCAAACCACAACCCAGCAAAACTGAAAAAGGCTTCTTTGAGCGTATGAAAGATTATTTCAGTTGACCCGGATTTATCTGGTAGGATTGATTGCTCTGACATGCTTCTGGTCGTGCACAGATGAGATTGTTGTCTCAAAGGATTTTGAATTTCCGAATAATGAATGGTATGCGGATGATATAAAATCGTTGGAAATAAATGCACCGGATACTTCGCAGGCCTATCAGATGCAAATCCGGATCCACCATTTAGAAAACTATGGATTTCAAAATTTGTATGTAAGATCAAACACTTTATTTCCTTCAGGGAAAAAAGTTTCCGCCATCACTTCCCTTGAATTAGCCCAGGCGGATGGGGCGTGGTCAGGAGAATGTAGCAGCAATACTTGTGTTCTTTCATTGCCTTTGCAGCAGCGCTTCAGGTTTCCGGAAATGGGCATTTATAAATTGGACATTGAGCCGTATATGCGCATTGATACAATTCCTGGAATCAACCGTATTGAAGTGATATGTTTAAAGTGGAAAGAATAAATCTTTCGATTTTGTATGGATATACTTCCGGAATGGGCAATACAAATGAACAGGTTGGGCAAAGACGGAATACCGTTTTTATTTATTCTTGATTTTGAAACCAAAGATCCTGTCGTCATTCCCTTATCAGAAGTTTCAAGTGAATGTATACGTTTTGAGATAACGCCTCCCAATCTCCTTATTCCCAGGAAACAAAGACAACCACATACTTTTGCCCTGGATATTTTACCTGTTGCGTCATCAGAATATGCTAAGGGTTTTGAACGTGTGATGGAGGCTATTCATGCAGGAGATACCTATCTGTTAAACCTATGTTATGCGACACAACTATCCGGTTTGCCTTCACTTGAATATATTTTTGAAAATGCAGTAGCTCCTTTTAAATTATTATTTCAGAACAGGTTTGTGGTATTCTCACCTGAGGAATTTGTGCGTATAGAAAATGGTTGCATTAGTACATTTCCTATGAAGGGTACTATTGATGGTTCCATTCCAAATGCCGCAGATCGACTTCTGGCCGATATAAAAGAACAGGAAGAACATGCCACCGTTGTTGATTTACTGAGAAATGATTTAAGCATTGTGTCGAAAGAAGTTACAGTGAACCGATATCGGTACATAACAAAAGTTCAAACAGCGAAGAAAACGTTATTGCAGTGCAGTTCTGAAATCAGTGGCAAACTTGAAGGAGATTATTGGCAGAGAGTAGGAAGTATTTTTCGTGCACTATTGCCTGCCGGTTCTGTAACTGGTGCACCTAAGAAACGAACGGTTAGCTTAATTCATGAGATTGAATTAGAGCCTCGCAGATACTATACGGGCGTCTTTGGTGTATTTGACGGACAAAAATTGGAAAGTGCTGTCATGATTCGTATGATTGAGCAGCGAGAGAATGGCTTCTTTTATCGGAGTGGGGGAGGGATTACGTATCAAAGTGATATGGAACAGGAGTATCAGGAAATGATTGATAAAGTTTATATCCCTGTATAGACTAAGAATTTTTTCTCTTGTGTTCTCCGTGCGCGAAATCTCCTCCGTGAACTCCCTGTGCTCAGTGCGAGATTTTTCCTTCGTGATCAACGTACGCGAAATTTCCTCTGTGAACTCTGTGTTCTCCGTGCGCGAAGTTTCCTTCGTGGTCTCCGTGTTCTCCGTGCTAGATTTTTCCTCCGTGAAATCCGTGTTCTCAGTGGGAGATAGCTCCTCCGTGTGCTCCCTGCGCATTATTTCCTCCATATTCTCAGTGTTCCGTGCTAGATTTTCCTTCGTGTTCTCCGTGTTCTCCGTGCGCA
>JAYUXX010000526.1:0-2664 GCA_043752765.1 Saprospiraceae bacterium
TTTCTCTTTGTATAAGGCCTTCCCAAATCTGGTTACTACCGAATACATCTTATGAGGCTTCATTATTTGGAACAGATGTACAAGGACTGAGTTATCCGATCACGAATGAAATAATTTGGGTAGCAGGAAATGAAAATATAGTTGAGCTCCAAACCATAGACGGAATTGCAAATATTGAATCTCAAGAAGTATTAGGTTCATCTTCTTTACTTGCTTCATGGGAAGGCTTGCAACATACGATTCCTGTGAATGTCGCAAATGATTTTACACCTAAGACTGCACCTACACGTATTGTCAAAGTAGCTCTTGTTATCATTGATCCACCGATTGCTGCTGAAGGAGGTCTTCGCTTTCATGAACGGTTTGGCTGGGATGATCCGGTAAGCCTTACAAATGAATTAGCTGATAGTCTTGATGCCGCAAGTGGTGGGGCGGTAGACTATCAAATTGTATCTACATATGATGAACCGATACTGTATGCTGCGCTGGAGGGTACAGTTGTTTCTGTAGATTCGATGTACAGACTTTTTCTTGAACCCGGCTGGACTACCTTTCATCAGTTAGAACAATCAGGGGGATTTGCTTTCGATTATAATGGACTTCTCGCGGCGCATGATTTTTGTACCCAAAGCAATGCAAAGGAGATCGATGAGATATGGGTGTATTCTATGCCTTTTACCGGAATGTATGAAAGTCGCCTGACAGGTGACGGTGCATTTTGGTATAACTCACCACCCTTGTCGGGCAATGCGTGCACAGATCAATTACCTATTATGGGATTCAATTACGAGCGTGGTGTTGCAGAAGCGATGCATAGTTTTGGACACAGGGTTGAAAGCGCCATGGTACACACGTTCGGGCGATGGGATTATAATGCTGTAGAAAAAAATGATTGGGAAAAATTTGCTTCCTATGATGAAGTGGTACCCGGTCGTGCTCATGTAGGCAATATTCATTTTCCACCTAACGGTACAAGTGATTACGATTATGAAAACCAACAAGCAGTGATCATGTATGCGTCCAATTGGGATCACTATCCGTTTTTATTTGACGAACAAAAAATCAATAACTGCCAGGAATGGGGTTGCTCACATCTGGGTTTTATGTCTTGGTGGTTTCATCATTTACCTCATTTCACTTGTAAAAACAGGAATGGGATTTTGAATAACTGGTGGAGTTACATCGTAGATTATAATGAAGGAAAACTACTGGAAGCGTCTACTTTAAATTGTCAATGTACTTATGTGGCTGGTACAACAGCTATGAAAAATGAAAATCAGTATCTGCCATTTACCATTTATCCTAATCCGACAAATGGCTATGCGATATTGGATTACCCTGCAAGTCCATTTAACGAAATAATCATTATAACTAATTCACTCGGCATAGAAGTTCAACAATTCCTATTGGAAAAATCTACAAATCTGACTCAACTTGATCTTGCAAATTTCCCTGCAGGAATGTATACGATTAGCATACAAAATAATAGTGGCTACACAGTAGGTAAACAACAAATTGTGATTGTTCACCCATAAGTCACAACGATCACTAAAATTCGGCATGCTTACGAAGTTGTTTGGATTTCATATACGTTGCAAAGTTTACATTTGTCTCTGTGTACAACTTCTTAAAACCATTCCTTTTTCTTCTTGACCCCGAAAAAGCTCACGGTATCACAATGCGGCTTTTCATGGGCATCTTGAAAATCCCGGGTGCAGTACAACTTTTTAAGTCCACGTTCCAGTTTCAGCATCCTACATTACAAAAAACAATAGCCGGCCTTCATTTTAAAAATCCGATTGGCCTTGCTGCCGGGTTTGATAAAGACGGTAGGTATATGGATGCAATGACCCACCTAGGTTTTGGTCACCTTGAAATCGGCACCGTAACACCACGCTCTCAACCAGGCAATCCGAAACCGCGGTTATTCAGGCTCATCAAATCGAAAGGCCTCATCAATCGTATGGGCTTTAATAATGACGGGGCTGAAGCACTTGCTCATCGATTAAAAAAGAAAAGACCTGAGGGAGTCATTATCGGTGCCAACATCGGCAGGAACAAAGACACTCCAAACGATGAAGCTGTCAACGATTATATGAAATGCTTTACAATCCTCTATGACCTTGTAGATTATTTCACAGTAAATGTTTCTTCTCCGAACACACCCGGATTAAGATCATTGCAGGACAAAGAACCACTCACACAACTACTTGCCACACTTCAAAAGGAAAATAAATCAGCTAAACCTATCTTTCTTAAGATTGCTCCTGATCTTTCTCATCAACAACTCGATGAGATTATTGAAATTGTGATACTTACAAATATCACCGGAATTATTGCTACGAATACAACCATTAGCAGAGAAGGACTACTCGAATCAAAAGAGGAAATAGAAAAAATAGGTTTAGGTGGATTAAGCGGAGCGCCGATATTAGATCGTTCAGTTTCTGTTGTAAAATACCTCGCAGAAAAGAGCCACAAAAAATTTGTGATCATAGGTGTAGGCGGAATCGATAATTACTCTTCTGCTAAACAACATCTCGATGCAGGAGCTGACCTCATCCAGGTATATTCCGGAATGATCTACACCGGTCCCGGATTAATCAAACAAATCCTTCGTAAGATTTAGTTATTAGTCTCCTCCCCGGTGTTGCGCAGCACGCA
>JAYUXX010000527.1:0-2657 GCA_043752765.1 Saprospiraceae bacterium
TCTGCACTTCCAAAGCTTGAAGATAAAACGCTGATCATGGTGGTGAGGAGAACCTTGTTAGACGAAGTCATCGCTTGCTTCGGTATGGAAGAGGTTAGCATTGTCGGGAAGGAATATTTCACCGTTAAATGAAAAGTTTCCTTGTTGTTACCCCTTATCGAAAGTGTTGAAATGCGCAAGCTTAGATTAGGCTAATGGGATTATGAAGATCGCCGTCTATTCAACAGATGTGTCAGCGCATAAAAAAGGCACAATGCACATGCATTATGCCTAATTCTATTCTTCTGTTACTTTTGACCCCATTACAATTGAGGTCCTGTAGTACAACGGATAGTATGTAGGTTTCCGGAACCTAAGATTGGGGTTCGATTCCCCACAGGACTACTTTGAAGGCCGTACCTTCAGCAAACGCCTACTTCATAGGCCGTAGCTTTAGCGAAGGAGTGCCCTATTAGAACTTATACCCGAAAGATACACCTCCCCAATACGGGATAAAAAACCCGCTTCCAAAAACCGGTGTGATAAAAGCTCTGAATGTAAATCCACCATCTAGCGGTTGCAACCTGTAACCAAAATTGAGGTGCCCAAACGTAGTAGCAAAATTACCATCACCTATTTCGTCCCCGGATGCAATCACAGGTGTGATGCCCGCTCCTATTTCAAAATAATTCTTTGTGTCTTTCCCTAAAAGATAATTGAGTGCGACAGGAAATACAAAAATTCCATTGCCTCCGACGCTAAATCCTCCAATACCAATACGACCGCCAATACCGCCTTCTCTGGCACCAAAACGTGTATCAAAATTTATAGAAGCCAGACCTGGGCCGCCCAATTCTACAAATACTGATTTAGCTGCCTGAGCTGATACCCATTGTGAGAACAGCATAGCAAAAGCAAAAGCATAAAATGATTTTTTCATAGGAGAAAGTTTGTTTAGGCTGTCAAGATAAGCTAATCTCCTGCTCCCGTCAAAGTCATATATTGTTACGCTTTTCATAAAACCTTAAAGACCCTTCCATGGATATCACCTCAAATTTTGACAGCGGAAATATTGATGTTGTACGTATCAATGAACAAACAAATGACATCGAACTGAAAATCCGGAAGGATACAAATTCCGATTTTCTGCAATGGTTTCACTTTAAACTTACAGGTGCAAATAAAAAGCGTTGTAAATTATCAATCCTCAATGCCGGGAAAACATCCTATCCAAAAGGATGGGAAAATTATAGTGTGTGTGCCTCTTATGACCGCGAAGATTGGTTCCGTATACCTGCTTCATTTGTCAATGGCATTTTGACATTTAATTTCAAACCAATTCATAATTCCGTCTACTTCGCGTATTTCACACCTTATTCTTACGAACGCCATTTAGATTTAATACACCAGGCTCAACTGGCCGATAATGTAAAATTAGAGATCCTGGGAAAAACAATTGAAGGCAGAGATATAGAAATGCTGATCATCGGTACACCGAGGAGAAACAAAAAAGTAATCTGGGTCATCGCCCGTCAGCATCCGGGAGAATCAATGGCGGAATGGTTTATCGAAGGTTTTTTAGAACGCTTATTGGACCCCAATGATGCCGTCTCGAAAAAACTTTTAGAGGATGCTTACTTCTGTGTTGTGCCCAACATG
This sequence comes from Saprospiraceae bacterium, assembly GCA_043752765.1. GTDB lineage: Bacteria > Bacteroidota > Bacteroidia > Chitinophagales > Saprospiraceae > Opimibacter. The sequence goes on from JAYUXX010000527.1 coordinate 1,639, forward strand.
AATGTTGATGGTTCGATTGCAGGCAATTTGCGTTCAAGTGCATCTGGTGCTAATCTGAATCGTGAATGGCTAAAGCCTACTAAAAAGAATAGTCCTGAAGTTTTTTATGTTCGGAAAAAAATGGACGAAACCGGCATGCACCTCATGCTTGATGTTCATGGTGATGAAGAATTACCATACAATTTTGTTGCTGCTGCAGAAGGTATTCCAGGCTACAATGATTATCTCGCGAATATGGAAAAGAGATTTATTGATCAGTGGATGGATACCTGCCCTGATTTTCAGGATACGTATAAATATCCTATGGAAAAACCTGGTGAAGCCAACATGACCATCTGCACCAATCAGATTGCGCAGCGGTTTGGTTGTTTAGCGCTGACCATTGAAATGCCCTTTAAGGACAATGCAAATTTCCCTGATGCACGTTATGGATGGTCGGATCTGAGATCAAAACTTTTAGGAGCTTCTGTTTTAAATCCTGTTTTGCACGTTCTAAAGGATCTAAAATAAGGTTCAATTCGACTAACGCTCTGCGACCCGCGGATCATTACACATGGAGGTCGCTTTGGCTAAGGACCAACAGATTTTTAAGACTATTGACTCCACTTAAGCGTTGATTTCCTTTTTAACAGTTTCTATGCAGAAGTCCGCGGGTCAGAGCGTCAGCAAGTGGTCACTTCGACTCCGCTCTGCGACCGGGGGAATGGTTGCAAGGAGGGAGAAATAATAAACTTCTGCTAATGGATAGTGTCTTTACTTATGGTCACTTCGACTCCGCTCAGTGACCGGGGGAGTGGATGCAAGGAGGGAGAAATAATAGACTTCTGCTGATGGAAAGGGACCATTGGGTAGGCATCCCTTAATCGTGTTATTCTTATTTAGACTTGTATTTACTCCCGGTCGTTGAGCGTGAGTCGAAACGACCTTAGTAAATTCTGTTGGTCGTTGAGCGTGAGTCGAAAGGACCTTTCATTTACTTCTCCGTCGAAAGCACCATTTTTAGATTGAGCCTCGCCGCA
>JAYUXX010000528.1:0-14818 GCA_043752765.1 Saprospiraceae bacterium
TTCAGCACAAGATCCATAATCACTTTAATACCTTTTTTATGGGCTTCGTTGATATACTGAATGAAATCATCAGAGGTCCCATATGTAGGATCTATATCATAATAACTGGCTACGTCATAGCCATTGTCGACTTTTGGTGATCTTAGAAAAGGCGTGAGCCAAATACCCTTAACACCAAGTTCTTGCAAGTAACCCAGCTTGTCTGTCATTCCTATAAAATCACCATAACCATCACCATTACTATCTGCATAGCTTGGCATGTAGATTTCATAGAAAACCGATTCTTTCCACCAAATATGTTCTGAGTTTTTTTCTTTCAAAATGGGTGCGCAGGAAAAAAGGAATAGACTTACCGAAACAATTACGAATAATTTATTAACCATTTCAAATCTTCAATTCATGCTGACTCTGCCGGATGATCTCAGGTTCGTCCCCAGTCATATCCACTACTGTAGACCCTTCCTGAACTCCGATTTCGTCAATTACGATAAAGCCTACCTGCCTCTCATGTTTTGCAGTCAACTCATCTATATCCGAAAAATAATCTTCAAATTCATCATTTCGTACAGAACTCACGAGGAGGGGAATATTTGTTTGATCCATAAGGGATTTGATCACCGGATGCTGCGGGATTCGAAGTCCAAGTGTTTTTCGCTTATTCTTCAAAAATGCCGGTGCACGATTTCCCGATTCAAGAATAAATGTGAATGGACCCGGTAGATTTTTGTTCAGAATTCTAAACACAGGCGTAGGCCATTGGATAAAATACTCCGATGCCTGGCTCAGATCTTTACAAACTATACTCATAAGAGCATCTTTTGGATCCAATCGTTTTAAATTGCAAATCGCTTCAAAAGCTGACTTCTGATCTGATAAACAACAAAAAGTATATACTGAATCGGTGGGCAGAATGCCCACTTTACCTCTTTTCAGTTCCTGAATAATCCATTCAATATCATTCGGATGAAGTCCGTAAGGTTGTGCTTCTATGATCATAGATCGCGAATGTAAGGGAATGCAATCAGACAATGTTGTGCAGCCAGTAATGTGCTCGCAATAGTCAGGGAATCAAAGTATTATCCACTTAAACGCTGGTACAAACTTAAAGCTTGCAACTTCGCGTCATCCATTGGATACGAAATACGATCCAGGAGATAATCTTTTTGCCATTTCTCTAAATCCGAAGTGCCTCCCCGTACGAATTCCATTCCTGTTTCAAATGCAGTATCAATCGAGTCTATTATGTTTTGAGGAATACCAGGTTTCATAATCCACACAGCAAACACCATTGGCAAATTTGTCATGGATTTCCAGGCTGCAGCTAAATCATATGAATAGGCAAACCTTGATTTATTCTCAAATACTTTATCCCCAATCATCAGGCAAGAAGAAGGTAACACCTCACTTGTTTCAAAATAGTATTTCCATTCTTTCTTCCAGTATTCTTTTGCAAGTATCTGTAGCAGGACATTTGATGTCCGCGAATGGTCATCCAACCGCACGCTTACAATTTCCTCAATTGGAACCTGGCTTAATAAAACAACTGTATCCACATCCCCATCAGCACCTATACAATATTTTCCACAAATCTCATGATCAGGCATATCCCGCAAGGCACCCACAGGACATAAACTTATATCCACTTTTCTTTCCTGGAACAACTGAGCACACAATGCAGGTGTCACGCGATGGATTTCCAGAATATCCTCTAATCCCATCATACGAATCCCTTCACTAAACGGATAGGTGTTGAGGTATTCAACAATGGCCAAACGGTATGACATCTCCTCCGTATTAGTTTAGTATAGGAAGAGCAACATAACCCCGATACTCCGTATCCTCATCAAACGAATGTTCACTCCAGTCTTTTAATTCAGCATACAATGTGTCGCGTTCGATCGGGATCCGCCCTGCAGTCTTGATAAGCGTTACTAAGTCATATGTACTCATAGATGGATTTTGTTCTTCTGAACCCGCCATACTATAAATCTTTGTAGTATCATCAATAGTACCATCCAGATCATCTACACCAAAATTCATAGCGACCTGAGCCATTTCTCGCCCTAACATTGGCCAATACGCTTTCACATGATCAAAATTGTCAAGATAGATACGGCTTACTGCATAGTTCTTCATGTCTTCTACCACAGTTGTTTCCGTGAGGTAAGACATTTCATTATCCTGATTTCTGAATTTCAATGGGATAAATGTTTGAAACCCTCTTGTCTTATCCTGTAGTTCACGTAACCTGCGCATATGATCTATACGATGTTCATATTTTTCAATATGTCCGTAAAGGATTGTGGCATTTGAACGTTTCCCTAGCTCATGCCATATCTCATGGATACGAAGCCATTGATCTGCATTACACTTGTCCGGTGCGATCTGTTCCCTGATCTCGGGATCAAATATCTCTGCACCTCCTCCGGGAATGCTGTCTACACCGGATTCAAGGATACGTTGCATACCTTCCTCATAACTCACTTTAGCCTTCTTAAAAATGTAATGATACTCTACTGGCGTGAGAGCTTTTATATGCAATTCAGGCCGGTATTCTTTTATTCGCCTGAATAATGTACAGTAGAAATCCAAGTCATACTGAGGTAAAACACCACCTACAATATGCACTTCCGTTACAGGCTGCCCATCATATTTTTTCACAATATTGAACATCTCGTCCATTGTATACTCCCAGCCTTCTCCACGATGTTTGATCAGCCTCGAATACGAACAAAACTTACACGTATAAATGCAAACATTGGTAGGTTCGATATGAAAATTTCGATTGAAAAAAGTTTTATTTCCATGCTTCCTGGTTCTTACATGATCTGCAAGCAGGCTAAGAAATGAAAGAGGGGCATCGTTGAATAAGAGTAAAGCATCTTCATCACTAATTCGAGTACCCTGCAATACCTTATCACGAATGGAAGCAAGTCCGGGTGATAAGGATTTTTCCTCTTGCCAACCACTCCATAGCTCTCTTGGTTTTACCGTTTCTATCATGTTTTTTTTAATAAACGTTCTCTATAAATATTGTCTATTTATTGTCTATAATTATTTTCTATAGATGTTGAATAAGTGCCTGAGCTTTTTGATTATCTGTAGGATGCTTCCTCAATATATCAATCCGATCACGTAAATGTTGATGATTAAATTCAAGCGTCCATAATTTATCTAACAGGGAACTGATTTGCTTTGAGCTCTCATAGACATGGAATTCTTTATCTAATGGTGTACCTGTTAAGCTATGTTTATTCGCCATAATAAATCTCCCAAAAAACAATGCGGGAAATAGTTTGACTTTCATCCCTGCAGGGTTGCGGCTATGGACTATCACGACCTGAGCATCGCGGATCAACTCTGTCATCCTCGAGTCCGAAACATCCATTTCGCGGCGAAGGTTGGGGTATTTTGTTAATGATTCCTCAAATGATTTGTCTCCGGATTTCCCTGCAATTACCAATGGAAAATGATCGATACCTGGCATACTGCGAATAAATTCTAAAACGGAGTTTTGATTGCTCATGATTGACAAATCTCCTTGGTAAAGTAGGTAAGTTCCTCTTCCAGGCTTTATGTCAACTTCATTCAGACCATGATAAACGGGCATAAACTCACTTTTCCCACCTTTCTTAGTGTACCAATCCTGATCTGGCGGAGAGATCGCAAACACAGCATCAAAGTTACGGGCATTATTACATTCATACCGTTCAAGAGCTAGTGATTCTCGCTGAAAAAATAAGTATTGGAAGCGCTGGCTCTCCCTGGCAAGATGATCATAATACTGATACTCAATATTATGAGCTCTGAGAAGCATTTTCCGCTTGTTCAATTGTTCACAAAATCCGGTGGTATGGATTCCCTCGAAGAGAACAGGCGCATCATCTTCATTTAGTCGCTTAAGCAGCACTGGGTTACGACGGGAAGAAACGATATAAGGTATACCCGGAGCCAGAAGCGCCGGCCATGTAATTCGTGGGTAATAATAAACTTCTTTAGCAAGTTCCGTCAATGCATCGTGGGGCTTGAAATCACCATAGACAAAACTATGCAAGTGAATTCGTAAGCCAGCTTGATTGAGTGCCTTAAGACGGTTCAAAACATCTATCGCACCGCCATACATTGCGGGAAACGGAACTGCAAAAGATATAATGTGGAGATCCGGTTTAGACATTCTTCAATGGGCCTTTTCAATTAAAAAAACGAATAATAAATCAAATCTTAGCATGACTTCCGGTTTCCTTAACTGCATTAATTAACTATATCGAGTGTAAAAATAATGTTACCTTTCTCTTGCCCAATAATCTTTGTCGTGTATATAAGGTTTCCTTTATACTCATACCAGTTTTTTATCAAATTAGTTTACTTACGAAATCTGTAGCTGATGCTGAGGTCTTTACTTCTTTGTGGATTATTGATCACTTTATGCTTCTGTGGACTTTTATCATCACAGACAACCATTCGGGGTGAAGTGTTTGACGAAGTTACAGGAGATCCGCTTATCGGGGCCAACATCGTGCTTAAGGGTACCATCATTGGCACTGTGACTGATTTTGACGGACAATATACCATCAAAACTGACCTTCCCCTTCCGGTTACTATTCAAATATCATACACTGGCTATGAAGCCAAATCCTTTGAAATCAGTGACGCAGCTGTTTTCAATAGAAGTAAGCTGGCCGAAGAAAGTGTGCTTATTGAAGCTGTTGAAGTGATCGGAAGCCGAATTCTTGACAAACAAAAAGAATCGCCGTTAACAGTTGAATCTCTTGATCTCCTTGCCATTCGTCAGACTCCGAGTTCCAATTTTTACGATGGGCTCGGTGCGATGAAGGATGTTGATCTGACCGCTGCAAGTCTCGGCTTTAAGATTATCAATACAAGAGGTTTTAATTCAACAAGCCCCGTAAGGTCACTCCAGATTATCGATGGCGTAGATAATCAGGCTCCGGGACTTAATTTTTCACTTGGCAACTTCTTAGGCGCCTGTGAACTGGACATCCTTAAAGTTGACATCATTGTAGGGGCTAGTGGTGCCTATTATGGACCTAATGCTTTTAATGGTGTCATCAGTATGGAAACGAAAAACCCCTTTATCCATAAAGGATATTCAGGGATGATCCGATTAGGTCAACGTAATCTCTTCGAGGGGGCCATCCGGTATGCTGATGCGTTAAAGAATAAAAATGGAGAAGATCTCCTTGCTTTTAAACTCAATCTATTTGGACTAAGAGCTGATGACTGGGAAGCTGAAAATTATGATCCGATTACTGCAAGTCGGGTTTCTTCAAATAATCCGGGGCGTTATGATGCCGTAAATATTTATGGTGATGAATACTTTGCCTTTAGTGATGTTACAGGTTCAAGTGCACATTTAATTTCAGATCCGGGTATTGGAAACTTTTACCGCACAGGGTATAAAGAAATTGACCTGGTAGATTATAATACACAAAACTACAAGGCTAATCTTGCATTCCACCTCAGAACAAGTCCTGCTAGTGGTGTTGAATCACCCGAACTTATTTTATCCTCTTCTTTTGGCTCCGGTACCACTGTATATCAGGGTGATAACCGGTTTAGTTTACGAGATATTCTCTTTTTTCAAAACCGTCTTGAATTCCGTCAACGGGATAAATTTTTTATTCGTGCGTACGCTACACATGAGGACGCGGGTAACTCGTACGACCCTTATTTTACTGCATTGCGATTGCAGGAATTAAGTAAAACAGATGAAGACTGGGCGACGGATTACCGGAGATATTGGAAAGGAGTTGCTAATTATCCCCGAACCATGAGAGAACTGGGTTATCCGGTTCCCATTTTTGATCCGGTCACTGGAAATATTTCTTTTGATGTTGCCGGTGCAGAACAATGGCTGGTTACATATGCCGATAGTTTAACTCGCTGGCATGGCATTTCCGAAGCATATGCGAATTCAAAAAATATACATATCGAAGGAGACATCCAGGATTTTCTCGCACCGGGAACGCCAGAATTTGATGCAGCATTTGCAAATATCACAGGCCGTCTGAATAATGAAGATGGCGGGACACGCTTTTATGATAAATCTGCTTTATATCATCTGCACGGAGAGTATACATTTAATTTTCCATTCTTGTCTGAACTAAAAGTAGGTTCGAATTACAGGCTGTATGCACCCCGGTCAAAGGGTACAATATTTAATGATAGTACATCTGTGATTAAAAACTCTGAAATTGGATTTTATGCAGGCGTACAAGAAAAATTTCTTGACAATAAACTTATTGCATCTGCTACATTACGAGTGGATAAAAATGAAAACCTCAACTGGATTCAAACACCCGCTGCCAGTCTTGTCTATAAACCCGGAAAGAATACCTATTTAAGAGCATCTTTTTCCAGTGCTCTTAGAAATCCCACGCTCTCGGATCAATATTTAAATCTAAATGTAGGTCCAGCTACATTGGCAGGTCAAATTACAGGTGTGGACAGTCTTATTACGATTGATTCGTTTCTCGAATGGCTTCGCACCCGAAATAATGCCGATCTCTCTTATTTCAGTATTGAAGGTATCCGGCCAGAAAAAGTTAAAACGCTTGAAGCGGGTTTGCGGACAACCATTTTGAAGTCCTTATTCGTTGATCTGGGATATTATACAAACACGTATAAAGATTTCCTTGGGTATCAGTTAGGGATAAAAAGTGTAATCGATTTTGGCGATCCGCTTGCGTTTCCTGAAGAAACCGTAGTATATCGATACGCAGCAAATTCCAATACGAAAGTAAAAACACAGGGATTCAGTATTGGGCTTAATTATTACTTCAGTCAACACTTCACAATCAATGGGAATTATAGCTTTAATGAATTGACTAAACTGGATGAAAATGATCCTATCATTCCTGCATACAATACTCCTGAAAACAAGTTTAATCTGGGCGTATCCGGCCAGAACATCAACCTTTTAAATACGGATGCTTTCCGAAAGGTTGGATTCAGTATCAATTATAAATGGGTTGAAGGCTTTCAATTTGAAGGTTCACCCCAGTTTACGGGATTTGTACCTTCATATGACCTGATGGATGCCCAGGTAAGTCTCGTACTTGACAAAATTAACACAACGATTAAGGTTGGTGCTTCAAATATTCTCGATAATAAGCACTTTGAAACCTACGGAGGGCCGTATATTGGTATGCTTGCCTACATTAACTTACTGTACGATTTTAAAATTGATTAATTCACATTCATCTATCTAAACAAATATTGATTATGAGGAGATTATACTACGTTGCCATTTTGATGGTGTTCTCTTTTGCAGCTGCAGCACAGACCGTTTTTCTTGAAGAAGTCTACACGGATGTAACTGTTACTCAAAACCACGTTTATGGCGTTAATGCGACAATTCTTGCGTTTCCTGTGGTGGGTCAGGCTATTCCACAACCCCTTGTTTTTGATCTGTATCAGCCTACAGGTGATGTAAAACCTCTTAGGCCACTGATCATATACTTTCATACCGGAAACTTTTTACCACATCCTCAGAATGTAGGAGTAAATGGAACGATACGCGACAGCACGGTTGTCACCATGGCAAAAAAACTTGCCAGATCTGGTTATGTAGTTGCTTCTGCTGATTACAGACTAGGCTGGAACCCTGTAGCGCCTTCAAAAGACGAAAGGGTACTTACCTTGATTAACGCAGCATATCGCGGAGTTCAGGATGCAAATACGGCTATCCGTTATTTTAAAAGATCAGTCGTCGAAAATGGCAATCCATTCCGGATTGACACAAGTCGCATTGTCCTTTTTGGTGATGGTACCGGCGGATATATCTCGTTGAATACGTCTGCATTGGATGCCTACATTAAAATACCAACTGCTTCGAATGGTAAATTTCTTCTTTCAGATGGCATGGGCAATTTCTTTCCCATGATCCTCGAAAGTGTAAATGGTGACATAGAAGGCAAAAAAGTAGGAATTAATCCCGGCATTCCGTTTCTTCCGTTTCCAATCGGCGACACACTTAACTATCCAAACCACGTGAACTACAGTTCTGATTTTGCAGCATCTGTAAACCTCGGAGGTGCTATTGGAGATACTTCATGGATCGATCCGGGACAACCTCCTGTGATTTCAATTCATGTTCCTTCAGATCCATTTGCTCCTTATGTTGAAGGTATTGTCGTGGTTCCTGTTAATCCACCTTTAGAGGTTGTAGAAGTGCAAGGCTCTTACCTCGTATCTCTGTTAAGCAATAACTACGGAAACAATGCCAGTCTGACGCCTAATAATTCAACTTCTTTACAATATGAAGTGTCAGCTGTAGCTAATTCCCGGAATGACGGACTTGAAGGATTGTTTCCGATTTATGGAACAGGTGGTCCGTTTGATAGCGCACCATGGAATTTTTGGGATCCTGCAACCAACGTTAACAGCGCTGCAGGATTTCTACAAAATACAGACATGTCAAAAGAAAAAGCGCTAACCTACATGGATAGTATCCTTGCTTATGTACTTCCACGCTTGTATGGAACACTTGATCTTGATTCATTGGTGAGTACAAATGAAATTGTCGATAATAGTGCAATTCAATTATCAACTTTTCCAAATCCAGCCACTGACGAAGTTTACATAACGACTCACAAAGACTACCTTATGAGGAGTATCCATGTATATGATATCAAAGGAACATTAGTTGGAACGCATACTGATATCAATCAAAATTCTTACCGGTTGCCTGTGAAACATTTCACATCCGGTCAATATATACTCCAGTTCCAGTTTGATCAGGGGATCTCTGCAAGCCAGATTGTAGTGAAATAAAACCCGATCATCGGCTGGTCAATAGTCGACAAAAGCCTGTATTCTATATAGAGTACAGGCTTTTGTATTTTAATTCGTTATCCCAGACACTATCTTTGGCACCACATGCAGTTTTTATACCCCGCCTTCCTATGGGCGCTTACAGCACTTTCGATTCCTATTATCCTTCACCTTTTTTATTTTAGACGATATAAAAAGGTATATTTCAGCAACTTACGATTCTTGCGTGAAGTAAAAGAAGAGACGTCTGCGCGCAACAGGCTTCGTAATCTCCTGATCTTGTTGGCCCGAATTCTGGCCATGGCTTTTATAATTCTGGCTTTTGCACAACCCTACATCCCCTCAAACGAAGATCAACTAGCCGGGATTCGAAACGTAAGCGTATTTGTAGATAATTCTTTTTCGATGCAATCCTTTGGACAAGACCTCTCGTTATTTGACCGGTCTCGTCAGAAAGCAAAGGAAATAATTCTTGGATACGGTCAGGAAGATCGTTTTCAGGTTTTAGGCCATGAGCTTTCACCTTCACAGAATTTATGGATCAGCAGGGATGAAGCTATTACCAGGCTTGAAGAAATGGATTTTACGGCTGAAGTGAAACCTTTGTCTGTCATTACAGGCAGACAAAAGCAGGGTTTTGGAAGAGAAGAAGGTGTTCCCGTTTCCTGGCTAATTTCTGATTTCCAAAAGACAATCATGGATCTGACATCTGTTGATTCAAGCTATACACTAAATCTTCTTCCCCTCAAAAGCGTCCGTGAAAAAAATGTTGCGATCGACAGCGCCTGGTTTGAATCCCCCATTCAAATGCTCAATCAAACCTCAACACTTTTATTTAATATTCATAATTATTCGGATGAGGATGCTGACAACATCCGGGTTTCAATAGATATCGATGGTCAGGAAAGACCTGAAGGCTCCCTGGACATAGCCGGCAACGCCGTAAAAATTGATACCTCCAACATCACCGTATTAAAAGCTGGTTGGCATGAACTTGCTATCCGTATAAGCGATTTTCCAGTGACATTTGATGATTCATATTTTCTAACTTTTTATGTGGATCAAAATCTTAAAATTCTTTCGATTAACGAACGGGATCCCAATTCATCCATATCGGCTGTATTCGCAAACCCGATTGAGTTTATCCTGGATCAGGCCACCGCAAATAATATTGATTACGCATCCTTGCCAGGATATGACCTTATTATCATAAATGAACCATCATCTGTTTCAACGGGTCTTGTTGGCGTACTTTCCAAGTATGTTCAGGATGGGGGTAAAGTGGTCTTTATTCCTTCTGCCAATGGATCTCTGGCACAATACAACGCCCTGATGGGTTTAATGGGAGCTGCATCTCTACAGCCATATTCTACACAGGAACGGCAAGTAGGCAGAATAAATACGGATGCATTTATATACAATGATGTCTTCACACGTACCAGACCTAATATGAGGTTACCTCTGGTGAAAGGATCATTCCTTACTGCAGGATCCGGGAGTCGTGGTCAATCACTTTTATCTTTTAGAGACGGGGGTGATCTCATCACTTTTTATACACCTGGAAAAGGTGCATTTACTGTCGTGACTTCTCCGCTGGATCAAAAAATAAATGACCTTTCACTGCAGCCTGAGGTATTTGTTCCTTTATTGTACAGAATGGCTATCTATTCGTCTGACTTCAGACAACTTGCCAACACCATTGGAACAGATCAACTGATCACGATTGATGGGTCCACGATGGATGCTGGTTCTGATATTATGATCACAGGTCCTGCTGAATTCATTCCCGGCGTTTCTTCATTAGGTGCAAAGATGTTATTGGATGTGCAGGGACAAGTGAAGGAATCAGGATTTTACCAGGTAACCCAACAAGGTCAGTTAAAGGCTTCGCTTGCCTTTAATTATAATCGCCAGGAATCTGATTTGACGCTCACGGATGTTGAAGACCTGCCCACTAACGATTATATAAAGTTATGGTCAGACGATGAAAAAAGAGATTTTACAAAACTGATCGAAGACACACAACAAGGCAGACATTTGTGGAAATGGTGTATCATTCTGGCTTTGATATTTATTGGTCTTGAAATAGCTTTGATCCGGCTCTGGAAAAATGTCTGAGGCCGCGATATGATTTACCTTAGCCTGTGAAGGATAAATATCCTGCCGGGATGCGAACGTACGTATGAAAGTATTAGTTAAAAAAGCCACAATTATCCATACCGGGCAGGACCCTGGCACGAAGAAGGATATCCTGATAGAGAATGGCGTAATTACACAAATCGCAAAATCCATCACAGATGGAAACGCAACGATTGTGGAATCATCTGATCTGCACGTTTCAATTGGGTGGATGGATATTGGAGCTCAACCCGGCCAACCAGGTTATGAGTACCGCGAAACATTCCAATCGTTGAGTAATACAGCAAGAGCGGGAGGCTACACTTCCTTGGCTACATTTCCCAGAAATCTACCGCCAATTCAAAGCAGGATCGAAGTTGAATACATTCTTCAACTAAGTGAAATGCTTGGCATCCGTATCTATCCAATCGGTGCAATATCACAGGAACTTGCCGGAAAAGACCTGACCGAAATGATGGATATGATCAAGGCAGGGGCTGTAGGATTTAGTGATGGCCGTAAACATCCGGTTGAAACTGGCTTATTAGCCCGGGCACTTGAATATGTGCTACCCTTTAATGCTATCATTATCGATTTTCCGATGGATCGAAGTTTTACAACTGAGGGTCAGATAAATGAAGGGAACATTAGTGCATCCCTGGGTCTGAACGGAATTCCAACTGTAGCTGAAGATATTATCGTGCAACGCGACATTCAATTAATTTCTTACACTCGCTCCAGAATCCATATGCATGGAGTTTCCTCAGGAGCATCCCTTTCCTACATCCAAAAAGCAAAAGCAAATAATCAATCCATCACGTGTGATATTCCGGCCATGCATCTTCTGATGGAAGATAAAGATGTACGCGATTTTGATAGTTACAAAAAAGTAATCCCACCCTTTCGTGGACAAAAAGATAGAAAAGCATTGATGAAAGCCGTCAAAGATGGTGTAGTAGATCACATTTCTTCTATTCATACACCTCTTGAAGTGGAGTCTAAGGATTGTGAATTTACATACGCATCATTTGGATCCATAGGTTTAGAATCTGCTTTTGCTGCTGCTCATACAGTACTTAAAGATGTAATGCCGTTAACGGACATAATATCCAAGTTTTCTTCAGGCCCAAGATCAATCCTTGGAATAGAAAAGGATACGATCCAAAAGGGAATGATTGCTAATCTTACATTTTTTGATCCTGGTGTTGCCTGGGTATATGAAGGTTCTTCGCATTCATTATCTAAAAATGATGCATTACAGGGATCTGATTTTGTAGGCAAAGTAATTGGTACGTTTTATAAAAATCGTCTTACGATTAATTGATATATTTGAAACTATAGTCAACCACTTTAAAATCAAAACGAAATATGACAACTACAGTTAAATGGGGCCTTATCACCGGTATGGTGTATGTCGCCTTTTCTTTGATAAGTAATATTATGGGTCTACAGCAAGGCGGCGGTGGAAGTATGGGCATTGGAATGTTGGTCAATTTTTTATTATTAGTTGCCACTTTTTTTACGATCTACCTGGGCATAAAAGAATTGAGAGATCAGGATTTAGGTGGCTTTTTGACAGTGAGTCAAGGTTTTATGGCCGGTCTTAAAATGGCTTTGATAGCAGGTGTTATTGCCGGATTATTTACATTCATTTATATGGAATTCATTGACCCGACCATGGGAGACAAAATCATGGCAGCAAGTGAAGAACAAATGGATAAAATGAACGTTCCGGAAGAAAATCGTGAGATGTCAATGAAATGGACAAGCTTTATGGTGAACCCTGTATTTATGGCAGCATTTACGATTATCTGGATTGCTTTCTGGGGTATGATAAAGGCAGTTGTGGCAGGATCCATACTCAAAAAATTACCTCCGGTTTCTACTCCATTGACCTGATCCATCGAGATGTTGAAGGAAGAAATCCGGTTGTCTGTTGTTATACCTATTTACGACGAAAATGAATCACTGCCTGAGCTCATCGCATGGATAGACAGGGTGGCCAAACAGCACGCCATACATCCCTTTGAAGTTATTATGGTCGATGATGGCAGTAGCGATCAATCATGGAAAGTTATAACAGAACTTAAAAAAGAATTTTCCTTCATTAAAGGAATTCGTTTTCGGCGCAATTACGGAAAGTCAGCTGCATTACAAAAGGGGTTCGAAGCAGCGACCGGAGAAGTGGTCATCACCATGGATGCTGATCTCCAGGATTCTCCTGAAGAAATTCCGGATCTGATGAGGATGATTAACGAGGAGAATTACGATCTCGTCAGTGGGTGGAAAAAAGATCGTAAAGATCCAATTGGAAAAAGATTACCCTCCAAATTCTTTAACTCCGTTACACGTAGCGCAAGTGGAATTAAACTGCATGATTTCAATTGTGGATTAAAAGCTTATAAAAATGATGTGGTCAAAAACATAGAAGTATACGGTGAAATGCATCGTTATATTCCTGTTATTGCCAAATGGGCGGGCTTTAAACGAATTGGAGAGAAAGTAGTCCAGCATCAACCCAGGAAATTCGGCAAAAGTAAATTCGGTTTAGAGCGAATCGTGAATGGATTTTTAGATATCATATCCATAATGTTCGTGGGAAAATTTGCAAAACGACCAATGCATTTTTTCGGCACGTTAGGGATTCTCTTCTTCCTGATCGGTTTCGGTATACTTACCTATTTGACCCTGTTGAAGTATTCACAAAATATATTTCGAATATCCGAGCGTCCTGTTTTCTTCTTTGGGATACTTACGCTGATCATAGGTGCCCAATTATTTCTTACAGGTTTTCTTGCTGAATTAATTAGTCGGAATTCCCCTCATCGAAACAAATACAGGATCTCAGATACGATAGATCTGGATGCTGAAGAACTGAGTGAGTAAAAAAATTGACTCTCAATAGGAAATTCCTGCTTTCTTAAATAAAAAATGCAAAAGCCATGCAGGTCCTATAAGCAGATATTGGACATCCTGTAAAAAGGATGGTTTTTTACCTTCAATTTTATGTCCGATAAACTGACCTATCCAGGCAATCACGAAAATCACGAATGCCCATATGGTCAGTTTGCCTGCATTTAAATCTGCCAATTGATACAATCCATGTATACCCACGAGCATCAATAGCCCAATCACTACGAATCCAAAAAACATAATAAGGGATAGTCTTGCATAATACAACCATGCCATCACGAGCAGCTCCATCGCCCAATTGGCATACCACGTACGACCACCAAAAAATGGAATTGAAAACAAAAGAGCAAACAAACTGAACATAATGGCCGGAACACACACCCAATGAATGAGTTTATTTGTTGCGATCATATGGCTCTCACCGTAGGTGTTAATCAATGTGTCGATGGTTTTCATTTGAACGGAATTAGTGATTTGAAAATACTCGTTATTCATCTGGATCAGGCTGAATTGTCCCACAAATTTCCAGGAACAAATTAGTGATTGGACTAGTCATTAATCAGTATTTTCCCTTTAACTACCTATTCTTGTATTCTGGATTATTTGGAACACTGGAATTCAATTTCTACGCATTTAGATTAGGTGATACCCTTTTATTGATAAGATGACGCACAATCTTTGGTTTCACTACTTTACCTCTTCATTAAATGGACTATGAAAAAGAAAATTTTAATTGGCATTCTATCCACTCTTGTTCTTGTAGGAATCGGTAGCAATGGGATAGCGCAACCAAGTGATTTAAAAAGCAAGGTTGACCAGAAAGCACTTCTCATAGAGTCTAAAGCTATTAGCTGGCGTCATCATCTGCATGAGCATCCTGAACTATCAAATCGGGAATTCAAAACTGCCGCTTATATCGAATCGCATCTCCGCAAGTTAGGCCTTGAGGTAAAAACCAATGTGGCCATTACAGGAGTTGTTGGAATTCTCC
>JAYUXX010000529.1:0-2648 GCA_043752765.1 Saprospiraceae bacterium
TATGTCAAATTCAATTTAGATCTAATTTTTTCGTAATCACTTGATTTTCAATGCATGTAGAATTTCGTCTAAATTCAACTTTCGCGTCTACAGCTCTACCTTATCTCCAATTCATATCCTGATAGCGGCGAAAACCAACCACTAATGTGCCGCCATGAATCTTAATAGAATACTTCAATCACGGATCATCTATATTTGCCCCCGATGGGAGCCGGAAGAGTCATTTTATCCGAAGAGAAACTAAATTTGGTCTTGGACAGATTGGCTCACCAATTGATCGAACATCATGGCGATTTCAGGAATTCCTGCCTGATCGGAATACAGCCGCGCGGAATAGCTCTTTTAAACCGTATCATCCACCGCCTCAAGGCATTGGAACCTTCACACCCGATCACTTACGGTCATTTGGATACCACATTTCACCGTGATGACTTCAGGACAAGAAATGAACCACTCAAAGCCAGTGTAACCAAAATGGACTTTCTGGTAGATAATCGTAAAGTAATCCTGGTGGATGACGTACTTTATACTGGAAGAACTATTCAGGCCGCCATATCTGCTCTCCTTCACTTCGGAAGAGCTGAAAAAATCGAATTGCTTGTCTTGATAGATCGCAGATTCAACAGGGATCTCCCCATTCAATCTGATTATTCCGGTATGGTAGTGGATGCTCTCGATCATGCATATGTCAAAGTAGAGTGGCAGGAGAATGGAGGAGGTAAAGTGCGTATTTACGCGAATAAGGAGGATGCAAAAACGTAATATGGCTAACCCTCAACTAAGCACAAAACATTTACTGGGTATCAAATACATCACTCCCGATGACATTGAACTCATATTTGAGACCTCCGATCAGTTTAAAGAAGTCATCAACAGGCCGATTAAGAAAGTGCCTTCGCTGAGAGATATTACAATTGCTAATTTATTTTTTGAAAACTCCACACGCACAAGAATTTCCTTTGAATTAGCTGAGAAGCGTTTGAGTGCGGATGTCATCAATTTCAGTGCAACTTCTTCGTCAGTTAGTAAAGGAGAAACTTTATTAGATACTGTAAATAATATCTTATCCATGAAAGTGGATATGATCGTAATGCGTCACCCTGCACCGGGCGCACATATGTTCCTGTCACGGCACATCAATGCAAATATCATTAATGCAGGGGATGGTACTCACGAACATCCCACACAAGCATTGCTCGATGCCTTTTCCATACGGGAAAGATTAGGTGCTGTGAGAGGAAAAAAAGTTGTGATCGTAGGAGATATTAAGCACTCGCGCGTTGCACTTAGTAATATCTATTGTTTAAATAAACTTGGCGCTGAAGTTAAATTATGCGGACCACCAACGTTAATTCCGAAACATATAGAGAGTCTTGGGGTGACAATTGAACACGATTTGAAAAAAGCTTTGGAGTGGTGCGATGTTGCGAATGTATTACGCATTCAATTGGAACGTCAGCAGATCAAATACTTTCCGAGCCTGAGGGAATACACACTCTATTACGGTATCACGCGAAAGGTGCTTGAATCATTATCCAAACCAATTGTGCTGATGCATCCCGGACCGATCAACAGAGGTGTTGAGATTTCAAGTGACCTGGCTGATTCGGAACATTCGATTATTCTCCAACAGGTTGAAAACGGGGTTGCCGTGCGAATGGCGGTATTATATCTACTTGCAGATAAACGGGGTTAACTATCCTTCTCTTCTGGTAAGATCAGATTTTCGCGAGACTTCATCTTTCAATGATGCTTTATAGATCAATATTTGATTTAAAACATCATTATTTGAAGCACCAATTATTTGAGCGGCAAGTATTCCTGCATTTTTCGCACCATTCAACGCTACCGTAGCAACCGGTACACCTCCTGGCATTTGTAATATGGAAAGAATTGAATCCCAGCCTTCCGTTGAGTTAGCTGATTTGATAGGGACACCAATCACCGGTAGGGGACTTAGACTTGCAATCATGCCTGGAAGATGCGCGGCTCCTCCTGCTCCTGCAATGATCACTTGAATTCCGCGGTGATGTGCGTTTTTTGCAAATTCAAACATCTTTTCAGGTGTACGGTGTGCAGACACAATATCCACTTCAAAAGGGATTTGAAAATGTGCGAGTATTTCGGCAGCCTGATTCATGACTGGCAAATCAGAGTCCGATCCCATTACGATGCTGACAATTGATTTATTCATGAGATGACTTTTATCTGGTCTTTTATAAAGTTTGCAGTCTTGATCGCACGGTTAACACTTCGGTTTGCAACCGTAACATGACCCATTTTTCGAAATGGCTTTGTAATATTTTTACCATACAGATGAACGTAAACTGACCCCATCCGCAAAGCTTGTTCAATACCAAGATATTTTGGTGGACCTTCAAATCCATCTTCACCCAGAATATTTACCATAACGGCTGGAAAATGTAGTTGCGGATCAATCAATGGAAGATTACAGATAGCAAGTAAATGTTGTTGAAATTGACTTACGTTACAACATTCGATCGTATGATGACCGCTATTGTGCGGACGTGGTGCTACTTCATTGATCAACCAATCTCCATCAGTTGTAAGAAACAATTCTACTGCCAGCAATCCGCATACTTCAAGAGACTCGATGGCTGCCTGTGCAATTTGCGTAGCTTCTAATT
>JAYUXX010000530.1:0-14779 GCA_043752765.1 Saprospiraceae bacterium
TATTTATTTTCCAGCATAGCCTCCACTTGGGGGATGCACTTCTCGACCTCTTTCAGCAAGCTCCGGACTTCTTTCCGGGTTTCAATCTTCCACTGGTCAAGTCCTTTTGATTCTCTCATGATGTCCTGACGTTTGATGTCCAGTTGATGTTTAAATGATTCCTGTTGTTTTATAGCCTCTTCTAGGCTGGTTGCCAAAGATTTATTTTCAGTTTCTAGTTTTATGTTTTGAACTAATAATTGTTGATAATCCCGGACCACACGGTCCAGTTTATCCTGAATATCCTTGATGATTTCGGTTGGTGATACCATCGTGCCTAAAGATAGAACGAATGTATGGAATTTAGGTATTTAGGATATTACCAATATATAAGTGCTTCAAAATGAGCAAAAAAATTATTTTTAATCAAACGGAAAGATGCCCGATGTTAGAGCCAAGAGATTCGCACAAATGGTCTTGACGGCTCATGGTTGACGGCTCACGATTCACGAAAGAGCGTTTAATGGCTGTGGGAGCAAACTCCCAACAGCGGTCAAGTGCTGTACACATAGGCAAGCTCCGATTAGCGGCCAAGGGTATCGCATATGAGCATTTCGATTCACGGATGACGGATGACGGATGACGATTCATGAAAGAGAATTTCATGGCAATGGGAGCAACCTCCCGACAGCGGCCAAGTGCTGCGCACATCAACATTTGATTCACGGTTCACGGATTACGGCTCACGATTCACGAAAACTCTGGACAATCACGAGGTGCTACGCACCCGTGTTGAAAGAGGAACTTTATTTCCGGATCTCAGCCTTCAATTCACCGGCAAGTGATTTCTGGACACTAGTAAACCACTGATCAATATCCTTGTCCGTGAGCGTAGCTTCTTTATTTTCAATCGTAAATCGCAACGCCATACTCATCCTCCCCTCGCCTAACTGATCGGGATTAGTATAAATGTCAAAGACTTGCAGATTGGTCAGCCAATTTCCACCTGACTTTACCACCACACGACTTATTTCCTCAAAAGGTGTAGTCGCATCAATGACAATAGCGAGATCCCGTTCAACAGAAGGAAACCGATTCAATTCTTCATACAATATGATAGCCTGGCTGGAGGATTGAACAACTGTTTCAAACTCAAAGTCTGCAATGAAAACCTGCTGGCGAATATCAAAGGAATCCAGCCATTTAGGTGATACTGCACCAAATCGCACGATCAGAGACTGGCCCGATTTATATTCAAGGCCATACCCAAACTCATTAAGTTTCTCTATAGGTGATGAACTCCATTGCTTAATGCCACATCGTATCAGCAATGCATTCACTTCAGCTTTTAGCGAAAAGAAATTTACAGCTTTTGCACCTCCGGATTGCCAATGATCAGCATGTTGATTGCCTGTCAGTGCAATGATGAGATGTTCAGATTCCGAAGGCTGTCCTGCTGATTGAAAATAGGATTTGCCAAATTCAAATAAGGATAGATCACCTTGCTTTCGATTTATATTCCGCTTTATCGTTTCCAGTGTAGGCACTATCAATTCCGGCCTCATCAGGTTTACGGATTCATTCGATGTATTATGGATCGTCACCCATTGTTCGCGATCGGAATGGTTTAAATCTTTGTAAAGCGCCGGTTGTGTCAACGACATATTCATCGTTTCAGCATATCCTCTTGATGCCAGAAATTGCCCTAACATTCTTCTCAGGCGATGATGCGCATGTCTGGACTCAATGACAACCGAAGTGTGCATTTTTCCCGGTAAGGGCACATTGGAAAAACCATAAATACGCAATATCTCCTCGATAATATCTATCTCGCGAAGTACATCAGCTTTATTCGTTGGAATGGTGATCACTACTTTATGGTCGTGTTTTTCCACAACTTCCATATTGAGTGCATCGAGAATTCTAAAGATCTCTGTCCTGTTGAATGTAAGTCCGGTCTTTGCATTTAATGTTGCAAAATTCAAGGTCACACTGGCCGGCGAAATAGGCGTTGGGTATATATCAAATACATCAGATGATACAGTACCGCCCCCATATTCAGCCATTAAACCCGCCGCTCTTGCTAATGCTTTTATAGTGATGTTTGGATCAGATCCTTTTTCAAATCGTCGTGCAGCTTCTGTCCGCAAATTATGCCGCATACTGGTACGTCGAACCCATCCGGCATTGAAGTGTGCAGCCTCAAGAAAAATGGTAGTCGTACTATTTGACACGCCTGAATTTAATCCACCGTAAACGCCACCTATACACATAGGATCTCCTATTCCATCACAAATCATCAAATCTTCATGATATAACATGTACGTCTTCCCATCCAGCGCCAGAAATGGAGTGCCTGCAATTTTCGGTTCAACAATGATGGCCTGACCTTTAATTTTTTCTGCATCAAATGCATGTAATGGTTGACCCATTTCATGTAATACAAAATTGGTGATATCCACGATGTTGTTGATCGTCTTCACCCCCATAGCATGCAACCGTTTTTGTATCCAGTCCGGTGAAGGCCCGATTGCAATATTTGAAATAACAACTCCTGAATAGCGGGGACATGCTTCTGGATTCGGAACCGTTACATGAAACTGAATTTTATCCGAAACCGCATGTAATTCCGGAATCACAGGCCATTTAACTTTAAATGTTTTGTCACCCTGAATCGTCAGATATGCAGCAAGATCTTCAGCTACTCCCAGGATAGAAGTTGCATCCGAACGGTTAGGCGTAAGTCCGATTTCAAAAATGGTATCCGAAACAACTTTATAATACTCACTTGCTTTGAATCCTACCTGGACTGCATCAGGAAGTATCATAATACCATCATGATTATCTCCTAATCCCAATTCATCTTCCGCACAAATCATGCCTTCACTTAATGCACCGCGGATTTTAGAAACTTTAATTGTCCATGGCTTCCCTGTTTTATCATACAGTGTAGTTTCAGGTAATGCCACCCACACAGTCTGTCCTGCTGCGATGTTATTTGCACCACATACTATTGAAGCAGGATTTTCTTTGCCCACGTCAACTGTTGTAACAGATAACCGATCTGCATCGGGATGCTTTGCACATGTCAACACTTTTCCGGCAATGATCCCAGCAAGGCCGCCCATGATCGAATCTCTTGTCTCTGTTTTCTCAACTTCAAGGCCTATAGACGTTAATGCTTCGGCTATCTGATCCGGTGTCAGATCCGTTTTTAGATAATCATTTAGCCACAAAAGGGATATGGTCATGTATTGTATTTTAAATCTGAAAAAGCGATTAGGATGCTTTTTTCAGGCCCGCAAAGATAAGTTTTATTTGACCCGATGATTCCTATATCAGTCTGCCAAATGCGCAGATGTGGCTTGTAGAATGGGAAAAGAGGTCCCCTGCACATTCGACATAAATGCAATGATCTCCATGTTCTGGGGATTCCAAATGGCATCAATACTGGTTGTGAAAGATTGAGTAAACGTCTGTCCGGTTGACAAAGAAGTTAGAACAGGTGCGCCTGATGCCGGCGTCAGCATATTCCTCAACACATGATTGTGTACATAGTCGGGTACAATGCCGCCAGCTTCCTGATCATCCTGAGCATCTATGATCCCACTTTCTACGATCATAACCGAAACCCGCAAATCCCCCGATATGGGTTGCTTCCCAATACCTGAAACGGTAACCTGCAATTCACGCGTTGCAGCGTTATAATCTTTTGCGATGGTTATTTCAACGGCTGGTGCGGTTTGTATTTCTGCAGTAATTGCAGAAGCCCATTGATTAGCACCGAGTTGCATGTCACCATTGACGGGTGTTCTGTTGACGGAACCACTTGGATATCCAAACACCGGACCCAACAAATCAAACAGATCCTGCGCCTGAGGGGCTCTCAAATCATATTGGCCTAATGGAAAACTAACCGGATTTGCAAAAAATCCGGCATGAATTGATACAGCAATCATATTGTCCGGAAAGCGAGTCAATAAGTTTTCAATCTCTCGGCTTCCCTTGGGGCAATTTGTACAGCCCTTGCCCGTAAACTCTTCTAAAAGAATAACTCTGTCTCCGGTCGGAATGAATGGTTCAATAACTCTCCTTTGTTCCTCGCACGAACTCAGGCACATGATCATTCCAAAAAGAAGAGGTTTCCAAAGGGAACTGTATGTTGTAACACTGAATTGTTTCATGAATTAAAAGTTTGCACTTAGATTAAATTTAAAACCACTGAACGCTGGTTCGAGTCTGCATATTCCTCCTGAACATACGATGCCTTCGACTTGCTTGACATAGCGTAATGCATAGCGTGTAGGTCCCGCTGAATACACAATTCCTAACGTTGGAAAATGGAGATCTTTTAATTTTTCTCCGCCGTCCGTATTTTTCTTCGGAGAAATATTCCACATATCGGATGCTTCGAATATCCAGTGTGGTGAAATTGAAAATTCTTCTAGTGCATATATCCAACTTCCGAAATCCTGCTCGGTGGACATATATTGGAGTTCTGTGCGGAGTGATTTTTTCTGATCCAGTTTTACCAGGTAATCTAAGTACGGTGTGATGGCCTGAACCTTTGGAACATTTGGTTTCCCTTCGAAAAGTTCCTGATCATACTTCTGGTACTGGACGCCCGTGATTAAAGTCCACTTGCGCGGTTTTTTTACCGTGAGTTGTGTATAAACCTCAGTATAAATGTCCTGGTTTTCTTCAGCTTTTGGCCTGCTAATATTGGCTACATTGATAAGGATGCTGAGATTTTTATTTATCGCATACCGGGCATCGAGTTGTATGGCTTCCTCACTGATTTCCTGTGTCGCAGGACTATATCTTGCTGTCAAACGATATGTATTGATCCGTGACATAGGTGGAAGGAAATTAATCATGCCCCGGTTAAGACTCACGAATGGATCAGTCTTGAAACTAAAGTTGCTCGTACGCTTATATTGACCTGAAAGTCCTAAACCTCCACCTGCATATGATAGGGAAGTGTAGGCTAAATAACCGGGCTCTAAAACAAATTTTCCGGTTGATTCCACACCCGTCCAAAGCGTGCGATTAGCATAGGTGTCATAGATCACTTCTTCCGTTTTATAAGCTGCCTCGACATACCATGTGAATCTACCCGCTGAAAGAGTGTTATAAATAGTTGCAGCTATGGTGTTGTAAGGTACTTCATCAATAAAGTCAGATGGAGTGTATTGAGCCAGTGATCCGGCTAATGCATCTACTTGTTCGTCTGACAAGGTCTTATGTATGATCCCAATTCCTGGAGCTAACGACAATTTTCCCTCCCCAAAGGATTTATATCCTTCCAGATTAAGACCTTTTATGACGGAAGAATACAGATCAAATATATTTTTTTGCCTTCCAATGATTCCTTTGAGATTCCAATCAGGGGTTATCTCGTATGAAGCCCTGAGACCGACCAGCGCATTATCGATAAAGAGGGGACGTTCTTCGTAAGCTCTGAAAATCACACCACTTCCAATCTGATCGTAGATATGACCTCCCAGAATAGACAGCTTACCTATTTTTTTCCCAACATACCAGCGACCCAATCCCTGTGCTGTGTATGAATCTGTGGGATTTAGGAGGCTAGAATTGGCGAATAGGTCATACCGAACGCCAATATCAAAGCCTGAAATCAATGCATTCACAGACAGCCAGGTGTCAGTTCCAATCTGCTGATGCTCATATTGGGGTGTATTTGCAGCACCTATCTGTGGATCTCGCATGTAGAAGTTAACATTGGACTCGAGGCTTCCAGATAGGCTAATGGGTTCCTGGGAAAAGCCGATGACCATAAAACTTGTTAAAATGAGCGTCGCAAGGGTTCGCTTTGCTGACATCATACTCGATTGGATTAATGATTCGTTAAGTGGAGGTAAATCCGGTTTCAATTGGGTTCAAAAATAGATATTTGAGGAATGGCAACCCCACCTAACTTTTTGGTTTCCAACTTGCATTACGCCTAAAAATAATCTTACGTGAAAATTATTCTGTCATTACTCGTTTGCTGTTCATTTTTATTTG
Organism: Saprospiraceae bacterium; assembly: GCA_043752765.1. Taxonomy (GTDB): domain Bacteria; phylum Bacteroidota; class Bacteroidia; order Chitinophagales; family Saprospiraceae; genus Opimibacter. The sequence goes on from JAYUXX010000530.1 coordinate 6,007, forward strand.
GATTTACGAATCCTGACACGAATAAAAGACTGCCGGATGTTACTATAGCCGATCTTCAGGGAAAGCCGGTGAATATCCAGGAGTTCGCAGGTTCCGGAAAAGTCATTGTGATTAGTTTTTGGGCTACATGGTGTACACCCTGTAAAAGAGAACTTGATGCAATCGCTGATCTCTACCCTACCTGGGCTTCTGAATATAATACCCGATTGATAGCAATCACGATCGACAATGCAAGAGCTTTGACCCAGGTGAAGCCTCTCATCCAGGAAAAGGGATGGGAGTTTGATGTTCTGGTTGACTCCAAACAAGAACTTAAGCAAGCTTTAAATTTTCAAGCCATTCCACAAACATTTGTGATCGATGCGGAAGGTAATATAGTCTACCAACATGAAGGCTACACACCGGGTGATGAATATGAGCTTGAAAACGTTATCAAAAAACTTGCTGGTAAGTAGTCCGCATCCGCTGCAGCTAATTTAAACTTTGTATTTTCAGGAATACGTTTTTTGCACGCATGAAGTCATTTGTTTACAAATGGATTGATGATGGGTTGATCTATTTTTATTATATTAGAGATTCAATCATAGAACAGAGTGCATTTTACTCTTTCGATCCTTTTTCTATTGCTCAGATTTACATTTGTCATTTTATGGGTTTATATTCCATAGAGTGGCTGAGAGGATTTTTATTATTAATTATGTTTAGATAAAATAGTGATGTCGATGGACCAGCCGGTTATAGATCTGCAGGAAGCTTTGCGAGATTTTTTTGGATTTACACAGTTTAAAGATGAACAGGAAGCAATCATCCAGACTGTGATGGAGGGGAGAGATTGTCTTGTTATTATGCCAACAGGAGGCGGCAAATCGCTCTGTTATCAATTGCCTGCCCTTATGATGGAAGGAACTGCCATCATTATCTCCCCGCTCATCGCACTGATGAAAAATCAGGTGGATTCCATACGCGGCTACAGTGAAGGTGATGTGATCGCTCATTTTCTAAATTCATCTCTTGGTAGAAAGGAAATTGCACAAGTCAAAGAAGATATAGCCAGTGGAGCTACCAAGCTTTTATACGTTGCACCGGAGACACTTACGAAGGATGAAAATCTTGAATTTTTCAGCAATGCAAATATTTCATTTGTCGCGGTAGATGAAGCACATTGTATTTCCGAATGGGGCCACGATTTTCGACCCGAATACAGGAATATTCGTTCCATGATCGACCGTATCGGGACTAACATTCCTGCGATGGCACTTACGGCTACAGCCACACCAAAAGTTCAGACGGATATTATCAAAAGTCTGGATATGCGAAATGAACGCAAGTTTGTATCGAGCTTCAATCGTCCTAATCTTTTTTATGAAGTAAGGCCGAAGCTGAATAAAGAACAGACCATTAAAGAAATATTGCAGATTCTGAAAGGTGCAGGTAGTCCTTCCGCCATCATTTATGTGCAGGCGCGCAAGACAACAGAGGAGTTAGCGGAAATGTTAAATCTAAATGGAATTTTAGCTGCACCCTACCATGCCGGAATGGATGGCAAGTCAAGGGCCAGTGTACAGGATGCATTCCTTGGAGAGGATGTGAAAGTGATTTGCGCAACCATTGCTTTCGGTATGGGAATAGATAAACCGGATGTCCGGGTTGTCATTCACTATGATATTCCAAAAAGTATCGAAAATTATTATCAGGAGACCGGAAGAGGTGGGCGTGATGGATTAGAAGGTTCTTGTTATGCATTTTATGCGCCGAAGGATATCTACAAGCTTGAGAAATTTTTAAGGGACAAACCTGTTGCAGAGCGGGAGATGGGCGGTCAGTTACTAGAAGAGGTAGTTGCCTATGCAGAAACCAGTGGTTGCCGAAGAAAATTTCTGCTTCATTATTTTGGTGAAGAATATGATGACAGCCAGTGCGAGTGCATGTGTGATAACTGTCGGTTCCCGAAAGAAAAACATGAAGTAAAAAATGAAGTAAAAGCAGCTCTCGAAGTTGTATTGAGATTGAAAGAGGGATATTCAACAAAAGTCATTGTTGATTTTCTTATGGGGAAAGGAACCAAGGAAATGACCGAGTATGGGTTTAACAAACTCGAAGGATATGGAAATGGTATCGAGAAAGGAGAAGTATTCTGGTACTCTTTGTTGCGGCAGGCTTTGTTGGCGGGATTGTTCCAAAAGGAAATAGAGAATTATGGCGTGCTCAAAGTTACTCCATCAGGCCATGCGTACATACTGAAACCAAAGAGTTTGAAAATTCCAATCAACAGGGATTTTTCGATAGAAAAAAATAGTTCGGATGATGCACCTGCCAAAATGGTAGCATTGGATGAAGTGCTTGTGGCTGCGTTAGAAGATTTGCGTAAACGAGAAGCAAAAAAGAAAGGTGTGCCTACATGGGCGGTTTTTCAGGATGTTTCTTTACATGAGATGGCTACACAGTATCCTGTCAACATGGAAGAGCTATCTAATATCAGCGGCGTTTCTCTTGGTAAGGCACAAAAATATGGTAAAACTTTTGTGGAACTGATCAGAAAATATGTCGAGGATAATGAAATCGAACGTCCTTCTGATTTCATCGTGCGACAAGTGGCCAACAAGTCGAAAACCAAAGTTCAGATCATTCAGTCCATTGATCGTAAAATGCCGCTTGAAGACATTCAGCTTACAAATCATATTACTCGAGATGAATTGCTCGAAGAACTTGACATTATTGTAGGAAGTGGAACCAAACTGGATATTCAATACTTTCTTGACACCATGATCGATGAAAGCATTCAGGAGGAGATCTATGAATATTTTATGACAGCAAGTTCGGATTCTTTTATAGAGGCATTTACAGCATTAAAGGAAGATGATATTACGGCTGAAGAAATTCAATTGATGAGAATTAAATTCTTATCTGACGTGGCGAATTAGTCCTGCATCGCTTCATGCCCACTGACAACTGACAACTGACAATTCACAACTCACAACTTTCCTTTTGATTGATCGAATTCACATTGTAAACGGCCCTAATTTAAATCTCCTGGGGAAAAGAGAACCTGAAATCTATGGTTCGCTTTCGTTTGAAGATTATGTGGACAGCATTCGTGACAACTATTTGATGGTTCAACTGGATCAATTCCAGTCCAATCATGAAGGAGCCCTAATTGATTATTTACAACAGCATGGATTCGAACACAATACGGGATTTATTCTGAATGCGGGTGGACTAACGCATACGTCCATTTCCCTTCGGGATGCAGTTTCATCTATTTCTGCCCCGGTCATCGAGGTTCATATTTCGGATATTCATCAGCGCGAGCCATTTAGATCACACAGCTTCCTGACTGAAGTTTGTGTGCAAAGTTTTATTGGAAAAGGATTAGCCGGTTATAAAATGGCTATTGATTATCTCCTCCAGAAAACCAACTAATCAAACTGTACGTGGTGTATTGATAAAATTTTGTGGATTATCAAGTTCCTCCTGCAATTGATTGAAAAATAATCCTGTATGATATCCATCCGCAAGCCCATGATGCAACGTTAAGCCTACGGGGATTACTCTTACATTCTCCTTTATAAAATGTTTGCCAAAGACGATTCTCGGAACAGAATGGTTTCCAGCATTTTTAAAAGGATGGCGAAACCCCGTAAATGAGATCCATGGTATAGGTGAAAAATATATCCTTCCCAGATCTTCATCCTTGGGATGCAAATTCTTTTTTATTTTTTGTTCATTAAACACTTCTTCAGCAGCATCCATGAACTTTTTAAAGTCTGGTTGAAAATTAAAATATGCAAATCCAAAAGTGCCATTGTCATATAAAATGGTAGAACTCGGATGTATGCACTCATATTCACGAACTTCACCCTGGTCATCAATTCGCTGACGTAAAGCATCAATTGCATTACAAACTTTCGTTAGCACATATAGGAACGATAGAAAAAAAGATGCATTTACTTCTTTCGTAGCATTATAGAAATGCTCGATGCGTACATCGGCAACGATATCCCAGGTAGGATTATCAAAGGATTGGAAAAAATGAAATAAGTCTTTTCGGGGCCAGCTTTCTATTTCTATGGTTTTGTACATATGATTTGGTTAGGGTAGTAAGTTCTAAACTGTTGATTAAAGTTTACTTCATCAACTCATGAGTTCACATAGCATTTAACTTTTAGCGGCAATTAAATCTAAAGAAAACGGACAGGTGATGACCCATCCGTTTTCCTAAAAATTATATTACAATAAAAGTAACTGTCAATTTAGTTTTCGCGCTTTACGAAACAAGAATGCAATGTTTTAAAAATTATATCTCAAACCCAATTGTAGTTGCCATCTGCTGGCCAAACTAAAATCATTGAAGATGGATGTAGTTTGAGCTGTATCAAAGCTATATGTTGGAACACCGTTAGCAACATTCACACCAATAGGCTGTGCCAGTCCTGTAGTTGTAGCAATTTCACGCACGCCCCACTTTGAGCTAATTAGATTTCCAACATTAAGAATATCGATGCTCAACTGAACATTATTGTCATCACTGAATCCAAGTTCCTGCATCAGTCGAAGATCCCATCTTGAATACCATGGACTGACTGCGCCATACTTCTCTGCAATCTGACCCCGATTTGCGCTCAGGTATTCGTCCTGAACTATATATGCTTCAAACGCTGATCGTTGTGCTGCTTGTGCTGCTGCATCTCCACCAAAGTTTAATTGACCCACCTCGATGCTATTTGCAGGAATATAGATCAGGTCATTTAATCCGGATCCATCGTTGTTGATATCTCCTGAATAGGTGTAACTATATCGGCCTCCTTGTGCATATTCTACAAACAGTGCAATATGTGTCGCCCAATTTTCTCCATAATTAAAACGCTTGTACATCGACCCTACTACTCTATGTTTATTTCCATAAAGTGAAGGAGCTAATTCAGGTGTATTGGAATGCAGGACATTCGCTGGATTACGATCATACGCATCAGAAGAGATCTCTGCATCGATTGAGGCTGCATCCTTTGAATCGAGATAATTGTATGCAAGGCTCCACCCGGCATCTGCTCCAAAATCTCTTCTTATCTGAAGTGATGCATTGAATGATGAACCCAGGTCAGTATTCGTAAATACATATGCATTAGTGGGTGATCCAAAGACCAGGACACGATCCGCTTGTGTGTAGATTGGTCTTGACCCTACACCTACTAGTTGACCTGTAGGTGGCCTTAAACCATAGTTTCTCACTATAGCTGCATGAATATCCTTTGTATAGATCACATCTGCTGTTACTGTCCAACCCGCACCAAATCTTCTGTCATATCCAATGTTAGATCTCCACACTTGCGGATATTTAAAATTAGGATCAGTGATTGTATAAAAAAAGAAATTAGGGTTTGCTACCTGGTTACCTACCCACACAAATGGAAAACCTCCTGTAAATAAACCCGTTCCTCCTCTAAGTTGAGCTACCTGATCACCATACAAATCGAAATTGAATCCGAGACGGGGTGAAATAAGTGGAGTTTCTTCAGGCAATACAGTATGGTCAAATGTGACCGGATTGCCATCCTCATCTGAATAAACGATGGTAGGATCATAACAACAATTGCGATCTATATTTTCCTGGATTTTCTCCGCTGTATCAAAATAGAGTGGCATATCTGCACGAACACCTAATGTCAGATTGAAACGATCACTTAACGCCCACTCATCCTGTACATAAAATGCAGCCTGACCCATATTGGTCTCAGCCAATGCCCAGGTATTCTCAGAATTATTAGCGTCGAAAGCTGTTCTCGCAGCTGCGACTTCATCCCGGAAAGCTTGTGAAGTGATTACGCTTTCAAAATCCTCAATAGGAATATCCGGACCAAACACTCTGAAGCCATAGGAGGTCAGATTAAATGAATTGTCAAAAGCAAAACGTTGCAGGCTACCTCCAATTGTCAAAGTGTGGCTTAAGAGGTAGAGATTGAAATTGTCAGAAATCTGAAATACGTCCTGACCAAGCGTATTATTAACTGAAAATGGCTCATGACCTGCCACAATATATCTGATGCCATCTTTTCCAATATTCAATACAGGGAAAGGAGCCGAGAATGCATCCCGGCTGTCTTTAAATGAAGTAAAGCCCAACTGGAATTTGTTAGCCGACTTATTTCCAAAGATTGATTTCAATTCGACGATACCGGAAAGGATTTTATTATTGATCGTATAACCGGAATTTTCGAATTGTAAGGTTTGAAAATCAGGGCCTCTCCTACCGATGGCTGAAGGGTGAGCTGGTTTATCTTTCAAAGCATCAAGGAAGTTGACAGTTGCTGTAAGCTTGTGCGCAGTACTTAAGTTAAAGTCAAGTTTGAATAGGCCTTTTTGATTATCAGTATTGTGTTTAAAGTTTTCATATGCTCCGGTTTCATAGCCGAATTCCTGCTGGAGCAAATTAGAAACTAAGTCAAGATCTGAGGCAAGAACACGAGAAACATTTGAACCTGTAGTGCCTCTGTTCGGAAGAAAATAAGAACCCAGATCGCTTCGTCTTTCTATTTCAAAATTTGCAAAAAAGAACACTTTGTTTTTAACAATAGGTCCTCCTAGACTGAATCCTGTCTGCAATTGTTTTAGATCTCCTTTGGTCACTTCTGTATCTCCTACTTTACCGCCGATCATATCCTTATTTCGATAGTAGGCAAAGACGGATCCATCAAAATTATTCGTACCTGATTTGGTTACTGCATTAATGGATGCACCGGTAAATCCGGATTGACTCACATCATAGGGTGCTATGTTGACTGTGATCTGATCTATTGCATCAAGTGAAACAGGTTGTGCATCTGTCTGTCCACCTGGTGTAGCCGCATCAAGTCCGAATGGATTATTGAAAATGGAGCCATCGAGCGAATAATTATTAAACTGATCATTACGTCCAGCAAAAGACCCCCCTTCCGCAGACATTGGATTCAAACGGGTAAGATCCGCTGCAGACCTCGTGATCGTAGGCATGTAACGTATTTGGTCATTGGTAATAAATGAGGCGGCTCCAGTCCTGTCGCTGTTAATGGTTGAATTAAGGGCACCCACAACCTCTATTTCTCCTAATGCAGTGTTTGATTTCATCAGGCTGACGTCGCGCCTCAATTTTTCACCAAGTTTCAGAAAAACATTGTCAGATGATTCAGTTTCATACCCGACAAAACTTATTTCCACTAAATACGGACCACCGATCCTCATATTTGGGATGGTATATCCACCATCATCACGGGTGATCACACCATACACTGATCCTGAAGGAGTGTGAGTGGCTACAACATTGGCTCCGGGAAGTGGTTGTTGAGATTCATCCCAAACATAGCCGGTCATCGCCGAAGTCGTGACCTGTGCGCTCATTGGGAGAGCAGTAATCAAAAGTGCCCATCCAAGGATGAGTATTTGTTTTTTCATTTCAGTTTGGTTTAGGTTTTGAAAAGAAGTGTAAATAAATTGTTGCCACAAGTTAAATTTTATTCCACTTCATCCAATGTAAAAATATAAATATGAAGGATCAGTCAATAAATTGACCTATTAAGAAAATCCAGTGAAATCTAAGAAGGAGAGGTCTAAAATTTATTTTAACTCAGTTCTTTTTGGAACAGGATCATGACCGTGACCTCCCCAGGGATTACAACGTACAATTCGCTGCATGCCCAGCCAATAACCTTTTAATGGTCCCCATTCTTCAATTGCATCAATCATATATTGACTGCAGGAAGGGGTAAACCGACAGTTAGCACCGAGAATCGGAGAAAGCGTCCATTGATAGAGCTTGATAGGCCAGGTGAAGATCCTGCGTATCAAGACCTTAGTAGGAATAACTCCATGAAGTATTTTCGGCCTCCAGGATGGTATAGTCTTTATGGGTTTTGCTTAGCTTGATATCCATGATATTCCGCTGATCGTTGTAGACGTCTAATAGGATCCGGTTGGACAAAATACATTTTCGCGGGTGGCTTGTGTTTTGTGAATATTCTACATAACACCAGACAGCCAACTTATCATCCGTTATTTCTTTCCCAATAAAGTCCACCTTAAGTCTGACCCCGTCTATTTTAATTGAAAAATGTGTATCGAGATAGGATGTGATATGATCGTTAGCCGATGCATTTTCATTTGGAGTTCCGATCTTAAGTCCCTTCACCCCTTTCTTTCCGATGGCGAGTTCAAGATCATCAATGAAAATTTTAATCGCCACTTCATACGAGGATGACTTTTCATTGAACCGAAGCTCACACAAGCTCAGGTGCAAGTCATGATCATCACCGGCCCAAAGAGATGGGCCGGATAGCATTATAGAAAATAAAAAAAGAAATATTGTTTTCACTAAAGAATTTTAGCTGAAACAGAAATAATTCTAGTAACGATAATATTCAGGCTTGAATGGGCCTTCAGGAGTAACACCGATATAAGAGGCTTGATCTGCAGTGAGCACATCCAATTCAACACCTAATTTTTCAAGATGCAGACGCGCTACTAACTCATCCAGATGTTTAGGAAGTACATATACTTTATTATCATACTGATCTCCTTTCATCCACAATTCCATTTGCGCAAGCGTTTGATTCGTAAATGACGTAGACATGACGAAAGATGGATGGCCCATCGCACAACCAAGATTGACAAGACGTCCTTCGGCTAAGAGCAAAATGTCCTTTCCATCGATTGTATATTTATCAACCTGTGGTTTGATTTCTACTTTTTTTATGTCGTTGTTTGAGTTCAGCCAGGCTACGTCGATCTCATTGTCAAAGTGGCCAAT
>JAYUXX010000531.1:0-14762 GCA_043752765.1 Saprospiraceae bacterium
TTACACCATCCACGGAACGGTATGAAGCCTGATGAACCTGTCCATTCGGAAATATCGTAAACGGTTTATTCAAAATTGATTTTGATCGGGTGATTTCCCGAAGTGGCAAAAGGTTATCCATCACCCAAAGAGCACGCCCGAAAGTTGCAATGGCAAGGCTATGATCTGTAGGATGAATTTTTAGATCAGTCGTGGATACATGTGGAAAAACATTCGCAGGAAAACGATCCCAATGTTTTCCTTTGTCGATACTCACATACAAGCCATCATCCGTTCCCATAAACAAAAGATTGGGTTCAACCGGATCCTGAACAATGGATTGGACAAAGGAAGTCACCTCCTTTTCGGTTGTGATTTCTTCCCACGTTTCTCCAAAATCCGATGTATGAAACAGATAGGGCTGCCAATCATTTCGCCTGTAATTATTCATGACTACAAATGCTTCACCTGCATTATATTTTGAAACCTCAATTTGCGGTATCCACGCGCCCGCAGGTGCGCCTTTCATTTTTGAAATCATGTTTGTCCATGTCTTACCTCCATCTTTAGTTAACTGGACATTTCCATCATCAGTGCCGACCCATATAACATCTTTGTTTTTAGTGCTAGGTGCGATTACCAGAATTGTAGTATGGTTTTCAGCTGAGGTTGCATCAATTGTTAGTCCGCCTGATTTACTCTGTTTATGTTTGGTGGTATCATTGGTAGTTAAGTCTGGTGAAATCACTTTCCAGCTTTGACCACAATCATCGGTGCGATGTACAAACTGACTTCCATAATAAATGCCACAATCTGAGCCGGGAACAGCAGCAAGTGCTGCATTCCAATTATATCTGAGTGTAACTCCATCGGGATGTACAGGTTTTACAAATTGATTATAGCCGGTCTCGCGATCGTAATATGCAAGACTACCTCCCTGGCTCATTGCCCATCCATACCGATTATCTGAAACCTTTGGCAGCACATCAAATCCGTCTCCGAAATACAATTCACGCCAGTCATTATTCCGAATACCACCAGCCTTCAATACATAGGCAGGACCGACCCACGATCCGTTATCCTGCATACCACCATACAGGTTGTATGGAAAATCCAAATCAACATCGACATGGTAGAATTGACCCACCGGCAGATTCGCCGCGAAGTACCAATTACGTCCACGATCTCTTGAAATATTTAATCCACCATCGTTCCCGTCGATTATAAAATCCGGGTCATTGGGATGAATCCAAAATGCATGGTGATCCGGATGAACACCTTTTCCATAATCCAGAATGGTCTCAAACGTTCGTCCTCCATCTTCACTTTTCGATACATATGAATAAAGATTCCACAAACGATTTTCGTTTTGAGGATCAACATATAGTTCATGGTAGTAGAATGGTCTGTTTCCTATGTTTTTAGTCGATACAAGTGACCAGTGTTCTCCTCCATCAATACTCTTGTATAAACCATTTTCAACTGCTTCTACTAAAGCATAAATAATATTTGGAGAAGATGGAGCTATGGCTAATCCGATTCGTCCGAGGTTTCCTTTAGGCAAACCATCATCCGAGGTAATTTTTTTCCACTGTTCTCCCCCATCGTATGTAATATGTAAACCAGATCCTGCGCCTCCACTATTAAAATCCCAAGGGGTCCGACCATATTCCCAAAGTGCTGCAACGATCTTACGTGGATTGCGAGGATCCATTACCATATCCGCCACACCTGATCTGTCGTTTGAGTAGAGAATTTTATTCCATGTCTTACCCGCATCAGTTGATTTAAAGACACCACGTTCCGGATTTGCACCCCATGCAGATCCTAATGCACCCACATAAATCGTTGATGGATTATGCTCATCAATCAATATCCTGTGAATCGTTTTGGTATTCTCCAGTCCCATGCCTGACCATGTGCGGCCACCATCAAGTGTCCTGAAAATCCCTTTACCGCTATTATGAGAATTACGTGGATTTCCCTCACCTGTGCCTACCCAAATTTCGCTTGGATTCGTCTGATTAATTTTAATCGCACCGATTGCGAGCGAGGGCTGATCATCGAATATTGGTTTCCACTGTATACCTCCATCTGTCGATTCCCATACGCCACCTGATGCGCTGCCTACGTAAATGTGTTTCGGATCTGCTATCACTACATCAATAGCTGTAATCCTTCCACTCATTCCTGCAGGTCCTACATTCCGAATTTTAAATCCTTCCAGGATTTTTTCATCCAGATTTTGTGCATTCGCAAGGAGAACAAAAAAAAGAATAAAGCTGCTGAGTAGAAATTTCATTTAGTAAGTAGATTTTGGAATTGTGATATTTGCAATATGATCACAGGAAATTATAATGGGGAGATCTTTTGTAACCGAATATAATTTATAAAAATATTCATCTTCTTTATTCAACATCCATGTTCGGAAATCTTTATGGTTTTGGCACCGGCCATTGATTGTTTGTTCTATTCATGTCTGCTAATCGCAAACTTGGATCAATTGAAATAGATTCTATATCTATCATGGTAGAAGGCAACTCCATCTCGTAATAAGGGTTGACCCAATCCCAATCCGGGAGTACTATAAATCTATTGTTTTCCTTCAAAATCTCCATTTTAGCACCACGCATTAAATCAAGCGGAATATTGTAGGTAGTAGAACTACCATTTTTTAGTTGAACCACAACGTCTACCGGCATAGGCATTTTGCCTTCTCTACGCAATCCGACAATGGTTCTATCATTTTTTGTAAAGATGGTATCCACAGAATAATCAGTCGTCTTGGTGGAGTACACCATATATTCTTTATACCAGTCAAGTTCTAAATCAGATGTTTTTTCCATTATCCGAATAAAATCGTTTGCATCCGGATGTTTAAATTTCCATGTATTGTAAAAATCCAATAAACCTTTATCAAGTGCAGGTTTGCCAATAACATATTCTAACTGATGAAGAAATACCGCTCCTTTTATATATGCTGAAATGCTGTAGGCGCTATTAAAATCAAAATGATCGGCATGCGTTGTTAAGGGTTCTTCAATTCCTCGTTCAACTAAGCCTTTATATGTGCTGTATGTATTCTCGTAAAGAAATTCTTTGGTTTCACCTGGAATTAATCCTTTAGAGCGAAGATGATCAGTAACCCTCGTCTCGGCATAATCTGTAAAGCCCTCATCCATCCAGTAATAATGGCTTTCATCAAATCCTAACACCATCTGGTACCAACTGTGGAGAAGTTCGTGCACCGAAACTCCAACCAGGCTATTCAATGGTCTTTTCCCAGTGATCAAGGTGGCCATCGGATATTCCATTCCTCCATCACCTCCCTGAATAAATGAATACACGGGGTATGGATATTTTCCGAAATGTGTATTTATATAGGAGAAGGCCTCTTCCATAATCGCAGGCAATGCCTCCCAATTGGCTTTGTATTCTTCTGTTTCTTCAAAAAAGGTGTGGATTACTAAACCATCTTTGCAAGTATGAATACGGTGTGTGTAATCGGGATCTGCCGCCCACACAAAGTCATGGACATCCTCAGCAATAAATCGCCAAACCAATTGTTGCGTTTGTTGTCCAAGGGTCTGATTTGTTTCCGGTCCGTACCCATGACCCATGTTTTTGGAATTCTGCAGGACACCAGAGGCAGCGACAACATACTCCGGGTCAATTTGAATAGATACATCGAAATCTCCCCAGACACCATAAAATTCCCGCCCCACGTATGGATGTGCATGCCAACCCTGCTCATCGTATTCACACATTTTAGGATACCATTGAGCCATTGAAAAACGAATACCTTCCTTATTGTCCCGCCCGCTTCGCCGAACCTGAAGAGGTACCTGAGCTTCGTAATCCATTTCAAAAGTTGCTGATTGTCCTGGCCTTAGGGGTTTTGCCAACATAACTTCAAGGATGGTTCCCTCAACGTCGTATTTCAGCGATTTTCCATTCTGGGTAAGTTTCTTGATTCGCTGATATCCGATCTCATCGGCTTTAAGATTAAGAATCCGGTCGGCAACTCGTGGATCGGGGTCTTTTATCGTTCTGGAGCGAACATCCATTGCACTGCCGGGCTGGAATGCATTAAAATAAAGATGAAAGTAAACCCTGTCCAAAATATCAGGCGAATTATTCCTGTAACGCATGATCTGATTACCGACAAATTGATTTGTCTGGACGTTCATCTTTACATCCATTTTATATTTTATTTCCTGCTGCCAATAGGACTTCCCTGGTTGAGCCCAAGAACGAATTGGGGAGCTCAGCAGAAATATAAAGGCACAAATCAGACACAATGGACGAAAAATTACACTTATCATAGATGACATGGTTATATTCGGTTAATGTAATAAAGATTTAATAGGCTGCTGGATCCGCTCTTCGAAAGATTCTCGTATTTCTACTAACAAAGTGATACGTCCGTTGTTAAACTCATTTAGACCTACAGCTGCCGGTTGATATAATATTTTTACATTTGAAGCTATATGAAGCAAACAAGGACGATTATTCTGTCATTGCTTATCATCGGGATTGGGAGCAGGTTAATCCCTCACTATCCGAATTTTACTGCTGTTGGTGCTATCTCTTTGCTAGGGGCGGCCTTTGCCAGCAGGCGTTCTGTTGCGATTATTATTCCTTTCCTGGTCATGTTGTTTAGTGATATGATCCTTAATAACTTGGTATACGCCCAGTTATATCCTGAAGATTACAAGCATTTTATCTTTTTGTACCGGGGAGCATTATGGAGTTATGCAGCTTTTGGTTTAGTGGTTATCTATGGGTATACACTATTCAGGAACAGCGTAGATCTTCCAAAAGTCCTTTTTGGGTCACTCGGAGCTTCCATGATTTTCTTCTTGTTGTCTAATTTTGGTGTCTGGGCTTCTACTGGAGCATATCCAGTTAATTTTGGGGGCTTACTAGCATGTTATAGTGCAGGCTTACCGTTTCTACTAAATCAGGTATTAGGTGATCTTTTTTTTAGCCTTATTTTGTTTAGCGTCGCCTTACATGTATTTGCCTTGAAACCAAAAAGACACCTGGCTTAAGTTTAAGGATACGAACACGTTATCCTACTTGCCAATTTTGTCTGATCCTATCTCCTTTTCCACATGTTTTTAGAGTTCATTTTCGGGGTGTCCACCTGATCTCTTCAATATTATTTTGGTGGCCGATATACCGTGCGAGGACGAACAGATAATCTGAGAGGCGATTTAGATACAAAATGATAAGCGGATCTACCTGAGATTCAAAAGCAAGTGCCACGCACCTTCTTTCTGCTCTCCGGCATACTGTTCTTGCCAGATGGGCTGCACTAATAGCCTGACTTCCCCCGGGTAAAATGAAATGTTTGAGTTCAGGCAAAGATGTCTGCATTTGATCAATCGATGCTTCGATGGTCAATAGGTCTTCTTCTTTGAGGTCAGGAGTGATCATATCCTTTGAAGGATCACTTGCCAGATTAGATCCTACAGTAAAAAGCCTGGATTGGATCATCTGCAAGAGTAACAAGATCTCATGATCATCAATGAACGTCATCAGAAAACCCAGGGTGGAATTGAATTCATCGACAGTACCGTATGCTTCAATCCGGATATCATGTTTAGGAAGACGCGCGCCCCCAAAGAGACCCGTAGTACCGTCATCACCCGTTTTTGTATAAATTTTTGTGGACATTACTTTTAAGATGGGATCAGGCAGTCAGCGAAGCAACTGCATGATCGGCGTTCATAGCATCGGTCTCAACCAATCCATCTCTGAGCTTTATAATTCGATGCGCATAGGATGCAATATCCGGTTCATGAGTAACGAGAATAATTGTGTTTCCCATGGCATGAATTTTCCCAAAAATATCGAGAATTTCGAGGGACGTTTTTGTATCGAGGTTTCCTGTGGGTTCATCCGCGAGAATGATCGAAGGATTATTTACTAATGCTCGGGCTATCGCAACACGTTGACGTTGCCCACCCGAAAGCTCATTAGGCTTGTGCATCATTCTATCAGCTAACCCCACCTGTTCGAGCACATGTTCTGAAATTTCCAGCCTCTTAGAACGCCGCATACCAGCATACACTAAAGGGAGAGCAACATTATCTAATGCGGACAAGCGTGGAAGTAGATTAAATGTCTGAAAGACAAAACCAATTTCTTTATTACGGACTGAGGCTAATTCGCCGTCCGACATTTCACTGACCAATTGGTTATTGAGGAAATATTGTCCTGATGTCGGAGTATCCAGACATCCCAGTATATTCATCAGTGTGCTTTTACCAGAACCGGAAGGGCCCATCAGGGCTACGTATTCGTTTTTTTCTATTTTTAATGAAACTGACCGAAGTGCATGAACCATCTCTGTACCCATAATATAGGTACGGGAAAGTTCAGAAACAGATATCATGGTTTGACCGTTGTCCATATCTCCAAAAGTATTGCTTTTAAAACTTGACTACGCAATTATTTGGATCATTGGACTGATTCAATCGCCGAAGGTTTTTATTTTACGACTCCTTATGGGATCCATTTTTAAGATTTCCTAAATGCAACCAACCAAGACAATTATAAAACATGTCGCAGTTGCCGGTAATATCGGTGCGGGCAAGACAACCCTTTCGACACGTCTCGCCCGACATTTTGGATGGGAGGTGCATTATGAAGACACGACGAATAATCCCTATTTGAGCGATTTTTATGATGACATGCACCGATGGTCATTTAATCTCCAGATCTATTTTCTCAATAGCCGTTATCAGCAGATCATACAGATCCGTAATGGAAATAAGACGGTGATCCAGGACAGGACGATCTTCGAGGATGCTTACATCTTTGCTCCTAACCTGCATGAAATGGGCCTGATGTCCAGGCGAGACTTTGAAAATTATTTTACGCTTTTTAAAAATATGAGTTCACAGGTGTCCCCACCCGATCTGTTGATCTACATACAGGCGAGTATTCCAACGCTGGTCAAACACATACATAATCGAGGAAGAAGCTACGAGGGTAGCATGAGCCTTGATTATCTCAAAAGGCTTAACCAGAAGTATGATGAATGGATCGAAAATTATAAGGAGGGTCCACTACTCGTCATAAATGCAGACGAAATGGATTTTGAAAAAAGTTCAGAAGATTTGGGGAAGGTGATTGCGTTGGTCACCAGCCAACTTCATGGGCTTTTTTGAATCTTAGCTTTTAGATTTTTTTGCATCCACCTGATCTATGGAAGAATCAATTTCTGTAGGTTCGGTAGTAGCAGTTGACTCTGTATGCCCATAATCTATTGCAATACAGCCAGCAAAGAAAATGCCATGCAACAACATTGAAACAACAATTCCCATTATACTACTTGATCTTTCGCGATTCGCACTCATGACAGATTATTTTTTTTGAAATGAAGTAATGTTTCGTCATCCACCGGGTTTATTGTTTCAAAGACTGTTTGAAAAACGAACCTGTTACTTTCGATATTGTTAAATTTTTGCAATTCGAATTTTTTCAACCTGAGAAGACTCATATTAATAAAAAAAATAATATCATAAATCGTGCCAATCCTTCCCCACTCTATTACTACTTACGAAGAACTCCTGGCGGAATGTGCACAACATGACGCTAGTTTGCTTGCCGTTTCGAAGACCAAAAGTGAAAAAGAGATTCTCCAGCTTTATAAAAAAGGACAAAAGGTATTTGGTGAGAACCGGGCCCAAGAGCTTGTTGTAAAAGCTTCATTACTGCCCTCTGATATCGAGTGGCACCTGATAGGCCATCTTCAAACGAATAAAGTCCAGCCTATACTTCCATTTGTAACATGCATCCAATCTCTGGATAGCTGGAAGCTATGGCAAAAGATTCAGGAGGAAGCAACTCAGGCAGAGATCAGGGTTTCGTGCTTTTTGCAAATTAGAATTGCGACCGAAGAAACAAAGTTTGGATGGGAGATGGATGTACTTGAATCCGTTTTAAAAACAAATGAATTCAGGAATCTCTCCAATGTTTCAATCGGAGGTGTAATGGGTATGGCCAGTTTAACGGCTGACAAGGAACAAATCCGCAATGAATTCAAAAAGCTTAAAAGTCATTATGACTATTTAAAAGCAGCATATTTTGAAGATAGCCCGGAATTCAAAACTCTTAGTATGGGAATGTCGGGTGACTATCATATTGCACTTGAAGAAGGAAGTTCGATGGTTAGAATCGGAAGTTTGCTCTTCGGCTAACTAAAACATGCTATATATTACTTATCCGGAAGAAGAGGTGCAAGTTTTTCGTCATTATACCGCATGAGTACGTCCCTGATATTATTGTACATCGGCATATTGAGTTTAGGCAGTTCACGTGGATCAAACCATGCCGCATCCTGAATACCTTCTTCTTTCTGGAGTACTAACTGTCCGGGGTTTTGAGTTTGCATCAGATACCATCGCGTTCGTTTAAGTGTGCGCTGCTTACTCATTAAATAACAGTGATATCCGTTATTTAATTTTTCAACAATTCTGAGATCGGCAATCCCGGTTTCCTCCCTTACTTCACGAAGCGCAGTTTGCGCTAAGGTCTCACCCGGATCCTGTTTTCCTTTTGGAAGGTCCCAAACTCCACGACGAAAAATCAAAAGGACTTTTCCAAAGGAATTGATCACAACTCCACCGCCTGCTTTGATATAGAAGTAGAGAGATTTAAAATCCCGCCAGAGCTGATCCACATCATCTGCCTGAATGATAATGCCTTCATGGTGCTTGTTCTTCTCTAAAAGTTCGATGTAGTTCATCAATATTTTAGGTCGGCCTCTGTAGACAGCATGTATAAGCGAACGCTCAAATGCAGTTTCATCTGCCAAATCTGAGGTTTGAGATAGGATCAAAGGACTCTCGTTAATGTAAATTTTATACCTTTGCATCAATGCTACTTCGTTACAAATGATTAATAATCAATTACTTGCGTCTAAACTTCTGGAGACGGGTGCTGTCCGGATTCAACCTGATAAACCCTTCACATGGGCATCTGGTTTAAGATCCCCTATTTATTGTGACAACCGCATTTTACTGTCGTATCCTGAAATTCGAAATGCTCTTATTGATTTCATGGTGAAGGTGGTAAAAGATTTTGAATTCTTTGATACTGTTGCCGGTGTGGCTACTGCAGGAATTGCACACGGAGCCCTGCTAGCGGATCGTTTGAAATTGCCTTTTGCGTACGTGAGATCAAAACCAAAAGATCATGGACGTAAAAATCTTATTGAGGGAGTTATACAGGAAGGAGCTCATGTGCTCGTCGTTGAAGATCTCATTTCGACAGGGATGAGTAGTCTACAAGCTGTAGAAGCCATTCGGCTAATTCCCGCAACTGTTCCGGGTGTATTAGCCATATTTCAATATGGACTACCTGTGGCTAAGAAGTCGTTTGAAGACGCAGAATGTGATTTCAGAACACTAACCAACTATCAAACCATTATCGAAGTAGCAGCTGATAAGAAATGGATTGAACCACATCACATGGAAATTCTTATGAACTGGTCAGTTGATCCAAAGCTCTGGTCTGAACAATACCTTTTAAAAAATTAGTCTAACTACTGTAAGCGTGATAGATAAAAAAGCTAAAAAATTTCTCAGAGAGTATTTAGGAAATGCAAGTCCAACGGGATATGAAACAAAAGGGCAGGAAATCTGGCTCGAATATATTTCATCTTATGTAGATGAATGGCATACCGATGTCTATGGGACTGCTTATGCTATCGTAAATCCATCCAAGAAATACCGTGTAGCAATTGAGAGTCATGCAGATGAAATTTCCTGGTATGTCAATTATATTTCAGAAAAAGGATTTATCCATGTCATTCGCAACGGTGGATCAGATCAGACCATAGCAGCAAGTCGCCGTGTAAGCATTCATACACCTAAAGGAATTGTGCGAGGTGTTTTCGGATGGCCTGCGATCCATGTGCGCAGAGGGAAGGATGCTAATCTGATTCCTACTCTCGAAAATATATTCATTGATATTGGCGCCAAGGATAAAAAAGAAGTTGAAGCTTTAGGCGTACATATAGGATGTGTGGTTACGTATGATGACCCGTATGAAGAGATTAACAAAAGATGTTTTATTGGTAGAGCACTTGACAATCGGCTAGGTGGGTTTTGTATGGC
Source organism: Saprospiraceae bacterium (assembly GCA_043752765.1). Lineage (GTDB taxonomy): Bacteria > Bacteroidota > Bacteroidia > Chitinophagales > Saprospiraceae > Opimibacter. The sequence continues at coordinate 10,113 of JAYUXX010000531.1, forward strand.
AGAAGTGGCTCGCAAACTCTTCGAAGAAAAAATTACGCTTCCCTATTCATTGTATATCATCAATTCAGTGCAGGAAGAAGTTGGATTGCGAGGAGCTCAAATGATAGCAGAGACTGTTCGACCTAACGTGGCTATCGTGACCGATGTCACGCATGATACGCATACACCACTGATTGATCCTAAACAAGAAGGTGATGTTCGCCTCGGTGATGGTCCAGCTATAACATATGCACCTTCGGTTCATCGAAAGCTGCTTGAATTAATAGAGGCTGCGGCCAGAGATAATAATATTCCTTTTCAACGTGCTGCCGCTTCAAGAAGTACGGGAACTGACACCGATGCATTTGCATATGCAAATGGTGGAATTCCATCTGCTCTTGTTTCGATACCGCTTCGTTATATGCATACCACAGTAGAGATGGCAAATTTCGATGATGTTGATAATTTGATTGCACTTGTTGTTGCAAGTCTTCAACTGATCAAGCCAAACCATAACTTCAAGTACCTTGACCGGTAGGCTTCGGGATATTATTAATCTCCTTCTATATGGAGGAGCCTTTATAGGTCTTTGTGCTTCTTCGATCACTGCACTCACCTTTGAACTTATCGGCGGTATTGAGACCCAATTCAATTATATATTATTGATTGGTGTGGCTACAGCTGCACTTTATAGTGCTCACCGGGTTTTAGGGTTACAGAAGCTTGCACATATCACCACTACAGATCGATATGCTGTCATAAGGAATTACAAACAACATATTTGGTTATACTGTATTGTTTGGATTGTAGTGACAGGGTGGTTGTTTATACCCATGGCTAGTTTGTCGTTAATTTTGTGGTTAATTCCTGGAGGTGTGATCGCCCTTGCTTATGTCCTGCCTTTTTTGTCAAAGGGTCGAAGACTTAGAGATGTCGGATGGGTAAAAATCATAATGATTGGATGGTCGTGGGCATGGCTTACAGCTTTTCTTCCTGCTTACTATTTGACTGAAATTACTTTGCATCTAGCCTTGCTTCTTGGGTTCGAAAGGATGTTGTTTATCATCGCACTCACGATACCCTTTGAGATCAGAGATATGACAATCGACAAGTCTGTGGGATTGATGACAATGCCATCCAGATTTGGAATGGCAAGAACGGTGCGAGCAGGACAACTGTTTTGTTTTTTAGTGATTATGCTTTCTTTGCTGAGTGCATTTCATTTTATGAATCCTGCTTATTTTATTTCAACGTTCATCGTCATTATGATTACGATGTGGATTTTGAAAAAGAGCCAATATGTAACTGACGATTATTTTTTTAGCGGACTTACAGATGGCCTGATGATCCTGTCTCTTGTTTTTTATTGGGTAATCTCAGTTTTTCTCTAAATGCCTGCATAAGTCTAAATTATTATAATTAGAAAAGCAACCTTCATGTCAGATAAAAAAAACTATGCTACAGGATCGAAATGGGAGCCCATCGTTGGATATTCCAGAGCAGTAAGAATTGGTAATGTTATTGAGGTATCTGGAACATGTGCAGTGGATGACGAAGGAAATGCATTTGCGCCGGGAGATGCGTATGCTCAGACAATAAAAATCATTGAAATCATAACAGGGGCAATTGAAAATCTTGGAGGAAAATTAGATGATGTAGTAAGGACAAGAATATTTGTAACGAACATTGAGGACTGGATGGAAATCGGGAGAGCCCATGGCGAAGTATTCCAGTCGATCAGGCCGGCAACTACATTACTCGAGGTTTCCAGGTTGATATCCACCGAGTATGTTGTAGAAATTGAAGCAACCGCGATTGTAGGCTAATATATTATGGCATCATATAAAGTAAAAGAGATCTATTACACGTTGCAAGGCGAAGGCAGACACACCGGAAGGCCTGCGGTTTTTCTTCGATTTACTGGATGCAATTTGTGGAGTGGTCGTGAGGAAGATCGATCTGAAGCTGTTTGTCAGTTTTGTGATACAGATTTTATTGGAATGGATGGTGTGGAAGGTGGCAAGTATCATGCACAGGACCTAGCAGAAAAAGTATTTAATTTATGGCCAATAGATAGAGGATTGCGTTATGTGGTATGCACCGGAGGTGAGCCACTCTTACAATTGGATGATGTGCTAATCTCTGCACTTCATTCAAGAGGTTTTGAGGTGGGCATAGAGACGAATGGAACCATACAAATTCCCGAAGGCATTGATTGGGTATGTGTAAGTCCGAAAGCTAACACAGAAGTTGTAGTGAATAAAGGAGATGAATTAAAGTTGGTAGTGAGACAAGAAGGACTTACACCTGAAATGTTTGAAATGCTGGACTTTCAGAATTTTTATTTGCAACCCATGGATGGTCCATTCAAAAATGAATACACCAAATGGGCAACCGAATATTGTTTACAACATCCTAAGTGGAGACTGAGTATACAAACCCATAAACTTTTGGGTCTGCGCTAAATAAAGCTATTGTATGGAGGAACTGAAGCTATTAGCGGATCAATGTTAAGTCCGTTATCATGATCACTGGATTACCATTATCATCATTAAAAATTAATTTGACAACGTATACGCCAGAAGGTGCGGGTTGATTTCTCGTGTTTCCATCCCACATACATGGCCCCGAATCTTTCTGATAATGCATAATGTTTCCCCACCGGTCAAAAATTTCCAATGAATGAATGGAATTATTATTTGAGGACGTAAATATTTCAAATACATCGTTTACCTGATCTATATTCGGTGTGAAGATGTTGGGTACAAAAAAGTTTTTTTCCAGCAGAACTGTAATGAATAATTCGTCTTCGTATATGCAACCGAGACTATCCGTCACTATCAGTTGAATAAGAGTCGACAATTGGGGTATGTACCAGAAAGGTTCGACCCCGGTTGCAATACTAACCGGATCCCATACAGCACTCAGGAGATAAATATTCGTGAGATTAGGGTCTATGAAAACGCTATCACCAAGTGGTATGGATTGATCGGAGCCTAGATCTAAGTTGCCTGGCGAATCATCTTCAACAACAAGATTTGTTATTGTCTCACATCCATCCGAGTTAGTAACAGTTAGCATGTGATTCCCTACCCCAACATCCTGAATTGTATCAGGCCAAAAACTACTTACGAAAGGAGGCAAATTGTCCAACTGGACTGTATAAGGGCCCTGACCTCCATCAATATCATTTATAATGATGGATCCATTTGTCAACCCGTTGCAAGTTGGCGGATTTGAAAATGCATCTACTACGATCAATTCTCGCAATGCAACAGCAAACGTATCCCTTCTTTCACAACCCGCAGAATCTCTTACAATCCAAATCCAGGTTTTGGGTTCAAATAATGGAAGCGTTGGTTTCATTAATGTAACATCCGAAATCCATGTAGAAAAAGCCAGCCCTTGCGTTCCTGTGATAAATGGAATCAAAACAAATGTGTCCCCGGGACATATAAATATTGTATCAGAAATATCTTCCGTAAAGAGTGTACAATTACAATCCGGAGCACTGTATAGACTAATAGATGAACAGGTTCTGCTTGTTGAAAAAGTTTCGATTGTAATATCCTGACCTGAAGGAATTGATTCGACTAAATAGTTACCTGGCGATGTTGCGGATAGAATTCCAAAATCAACATCCAGAGAATCCGCGTCCGAGGAGAATGAGATGGAATACGTCATCAATGTGTTATCACAAACGGAAGCACCAAATATCACCGATGGAATCAACTCAATTGTAAAGGGAATTATTTGAGTGGCAGGACAACCTGAAATAGAGTCGGCGAGTTCATATATTAAATCATAATCTCCCGGATCTGCATTGTTAGTATTGACTGTTGATCCTAAGATTGAAGGCCACATTCCCCCTGAAGGACCATTTTGAACTGACCATGAACCGATCGCTGCATCAATAACTAGTGAATTTAAATCGATGGATGTAGAACCACAAATTATTTCATCGATCGTACCGAATATAAAAGAAGGACATGAGCAGTCTTCTACAAACACAGTGAAATTATAGGTTGAGTCGACACATGGAAGTACTGCAGTTTGTGTCAAATATGAAAGGGTATAAGTCCCTGGAGCAACACCGTCAAAATCGACGGAATTAGGATTACCTAAATCTATCATAGCACCATCGAGATCTGTCCAACTCCCCGTGCCATCTCCTCCGGAAATAAATGAAGTGAGGTTAACGACAGACCCACTATCGGGATGATTGCAAATGGTAGTCGAAAAAGCACTAAACGAAGTAGATGGCGGCTGTGACAACATTAACACAATAGAATCCGAATAGACATTGCAATATCCAAATGTGTCTATTGAGTTAACGAATAGAGTAACCTGCGATGAATTCAGATCAACGATGGTAGGCATAAATATGGGGTTCAATGAATTGGCATCATTGAAAACTCCCGAGCCTGAGCTGCTCCAGACAACACCTGTTGCAGATCCACCCAATAGGACATTATACTGCACATCAAGCAACCCACATGAAATGGCATCTCCGGTTAGCGTCAACACGGGAGACTCTTGTATACGTATATCAATTTCAGCACTATCCGGACAGCCAACAAGAGGTGCAGCATCAAATGTGAAACGTAAGCGATATGTACCCGGATCGGTATTCAGGGTTTGTAAAATAGAACCCACTACAAAAGCTGGATT